>JAIYDB010000066.1 GCA_027487695.1 Cytophagaceae bacterium
GAAGCTTTTGAAACAACAGGAGGGGTATTCAATATCCCTCCTGCTTTGTTTTTAGAGCGATTGAAAAATATACGTGCCTTTGTTTTTGACTGGGATGGCGTTTTTAACGATGGCTCCAAAGGTGAAGGACAGTCTAGCACTTATTCAGAACCAGATAGCGTGGGTACCAACCTACTCCGTTTTTCATATTGGTTAAAGAACGAATACCTGCCAATCTGCACTATTATAACCGGGGCAACCAACGCCACTGCAATTTCGTTTGCCAAGCGCGAGCACTTTAATGCCGTGTATAGCAAGGCCATTCATAAGCAAGATGCGCTTTATCACTTATGTAAAGCCAACGATATGGAAATGAACCAAGTTTGCTGGTTTTTTGACGATGTGTTGGACCTTTCTATAGCCCAAGAAGCAGGACTTAGAATATGCTTACCAAGGAAAACGGGACACGCTTACAACGCCTATATCTTAGAAAATAACTTAGCCGATTATACCTGCGCTGCCGATGGCGGTAACTATGGCGTAAGAGAAGCCTGCGAAATGTTAATGACTTTGATGGGTAACTTTAATGAAGTAGTAAGCAAGCGCGTAGCCTTTGAAGGACCGTATGCCACCTACTTAGATGAGCGCAATAGCAATCCTCCACATTTTTATGCCCGTGAAAACGGCAAGATTGTGGTGACTGAAGCGAAGGTGTAAGAAATTGCTGGGGTTGGAAACCTGCAACAAGGCTTTTATTTAATAAGTAATGGAAACGGCAGTCCAAACTATTTGTAAGTTAAAAATGGAAGGTTGGAAAAGGACAGTTCTGGAATTTAGCGAAAGTAATGACTGGATGTCTGCCATAGAGTTTTCTAAAACTTTTATTAATGATCATCCAGAAAATGTAGACGGGTATATTAACATCATCTATTTGCTACATCATATACTAACAGAAGAGGATTATGATGATCATGCTCAAGAGGAAATGATGAAATTACTGCCTTTGTATTTTCAACATTCATTAGCCAAATTTATAAATAATGCAGACTATTGTTTCTTTGTTGGAAAGTTGTTGTGGGCATCAGAATGGTTTTTGGGCATAAACGAAGGATTTAATAAATACGACCAGACCTTAGCATATAAATTAGAAAAATTAGCCGTTCAACTTGAGCCTAAAAATGAATTATTTCTTTGGTCAGTAATGGTCACTTAGGATTCCCCTGAAGCCAAGATTTTAGAAGGAATAATTTTGAATGAAACTAATGGATATCTCAAATGGCTAGTTTCAAAGGGATTTGCTGGTAAGAAGTTGATTGAGATTTATTTCCCAAATACTGAAATATAAATTATCCCAAATTCAACGATAACAAAAACATACCTCGAGCCACTTGGTCTATTCATAAAATCCACTCCCTCTGCCTCCAAGTCTTCAAAAACCTGATTTGCAAATAACTCTGGTTCCACGTCTTAGGAGAAAATATGCAAAGCGTGATTTTTTCCGAGACGTGGAACCAGTTGAGCATTACGAATCTTCAGCATTTACCAAAGAGATTGTAATTAGCCTATTATGACATTACCTAATTTCAGTATGCCTAATCTCGCCTCCTAGTTTTGCAACCTGCGCAATAGATGCCAAAGCGAACAAACCAACAATCATTAAAAGATAGACCAAAAACTTGTTCTCCTTCTTTTTTCCACTGTTAATAAATAGGGTTACTCCTGCTAGGGCCCCTACAATTAGGGTAAGTATAAAAGAAATTAGAGCAGCTTCTTCGTGCTCATGAATGAGTGATTTTTCTATGCCTTCAACCTTATCCATCAGGGTATGTTCTGCACCCTCTCCGCTAAAGTAAGCAGGGAAAACTAAAACGGCAGCTAATATCAAAATAAGATACGCTGTATTGGTTACGGGTTTGCTGTTAAAAAGAGTTGCTCCAACAAGCAACAATAAGCCAAATAGGAGTCCCGCCAAGGGGAGGTGATTTACAAGTAGGTGGAAGTGTGCTGCATTCATGGTGTATCGTGGTCTAGTGGTTCACTAATGTAACTAATTTATATATATGTAAACGGAATTCCTTATTGAATTATTACGATTACACCAGAACTAAATACACTTAGCAAATTTCACCCCTATCTGGGAGTAAATGGATATAACAATCATTGCCTTTTAATTAGTACTGCTACCTATTTTGAAAGATACTGAGCCAACTCAATATCGGCAGGACTTATATCAAAAACCATTAGAAACTTAGTTGGCACCCAACAGAATGCATTATGCTCTGTTAGTACTGGCTCATCTGAAAAGTTGTCTGGCTTTGCGGAAAAAGCTAAAAGATCTATTTCAAATTTTGGGTATTGATAGGAATACTTACCAATAAAATCTTGAATTACTATCTTCAAACTCAGTTCCTCGCTTATTTCTCGTAGCAAACAATCGGCTGGCTCCTCATTAGGTTCTAACTTACCTCCTGGAAATTCCCAAAGTAAGGGATTGCTCATTGCTGCACTGCGCTGGGCCAATAAAACATGACCTGCGCTGTTGTATATCACGGCGCAGGTCACGGTAATTTTTGGTAAAGACATCACTATAAATTACATCAGTTTTTCGATGAACTTATCGTCCATTTTAATCAGCATTACAGGGCTAAAGTGCTGTACCCTGTTGCCTAATACTTTGGTTAATGCATCGCGTAAACGGGCACCTTTGCTTGCCTTGTTTTCACCCAACGATATTTTAAGCAACTTAATAAAGTTGGTTACGTGCATCTGCTGCTGATCGCCCAATAAACGTACCTGGCGTTGGATACTATTTACACTCTGGTTAAAGAGGTCATAATCTTTTTGCAGACAATATTGTAGGGTGAGCAATAGTTTAATTTCAATATGTGCTTGGTTAAACTCCTTAATACGCGGTTCGTTCAATAGGGTATTTAACCACTTGCAAGCCTCATCGTACTTATCTACATAATAGCAGCACAACGAACGGTAGCAATAGTAAAGAATATAGGTTGGTCTATCGTCCTTATCAGCTTCAAAATCGGCAAATAGTTCTTTGTTTTCTTCATACAACTCTGGCATAGCATCGTTACGTAAGGCACGCTCCAATTTGCTTAGCAAGAATCTTCCGCTGAAGGTAAACAAGCGATAGTTGCTCAATAATAAAGCAGCCTTACCATTTACCTCTTCATAGAACTTATCGGCCTTGCGGAAAACCCTGATGTTGCTGTAATACTCCAGTTTCAAAAACTCGAATACCAAGCGCATGTGGAAATAGGTGGTATCGGCAAAGTAGGTATCAAAGGTTTCTTCAATACGCTCGAATACATCTTCAATAGCTTCTTCTGCTTCAATATCTACCTTTTGGTCAACAAATAAGCGGTGGAAAATACCCACGCAGTTTTGTAGCACATACAATCTATGGCTTTGGTACAGATTACAAACATTGGTAAGCTCATTATAAAGTAGGCTTAACTCATATTTTTCTATTTCAGTACCATTCAAGAAGTAGTTGCCGTATTTCTTGAAATAATCAGCCAACAAATCTTCTGCCTTATCAATGGCGAGCATATAGGCAACATGCCTGTTGTATTGCTGATTATAATGGAAACTATCCTTAGTATGAATATGTAATCTTTTCAGGATTTTGTAGATAATGGTAAGCTCATTGCTCAAATCATAGTCTAAAAGCTCCTTTTCTAACTTCTTAAGGGTGGCAAGGGTAATGCCTAATTTCTTAGTAAAAACAGTATCGTTAATGTTTGCCACGCGCTTCATTAAGTCGGTACGTGGCTGCTCCATTTGTGAAAGCAGGTATTCTTCAATTTTTTGGTTAAGTCTGCTGCGAAGCGTATAATAGGCATTGCTACCCACATCTAACGTTTCCATAATTTTGGTGTCGCTCATTTGGCGCTCACGCATAAACTTTAACAAATGGGCACTTTTTTCGGCATTACTGCTTAACAGTTGGTCATAGATTGTTTTAAAATCATCGGCCGAAAGCTGCTTAATGATGTTCTTTAATTTTGCCATAAGTGCGTTATTTTAAAATGAATAACCAGTAATCGGATGTAAGGACAAGTAAAATTTGGTGGATTAACCACAACAAGGGGGAAAAATAATATTACTCTGCACCAAAAGCAAACTTATTTCATCAAACTCTGGCATTAGCAGACAAAAACTATAAAGGTTCGTAAATTGCGCCTGTTATGAACAAGCTACCTTTTGCCAACCGTTTGGCCGCATTTATTGCATTGGGCCAATTTCTAGAAAAGTTACCAACAGATGCCGATTTACTTGCGGGCATCTGCGATAGAGTAAGTTATCAGAATGCTTGGTTTACGCCAGAAAATGTGAAGGGAGCAATAAATGGTATGGCATCCTTACTTTCTGCAGAAAGTTTAGAAAACTGGGCAAGTAGCTACCCACAAGAGCCACTTATTCATAAAAAAGTAGGCGTAGTTATGGCAGGAAACCTACCATTTGTAGGCTTTCACGATATGCTTTGTGTATTAATTTCAGGACATACTTTACAAGCCAGATTTAGCAGTACTGATACGGTACTTCCTATGTTTGTAATTGCCAAACTCATTGAAATAGAGCCACTTTTTGCTGAACGAGTAGAAATTGCCGAACAGCTCATTAAGCCTGAAGCCATAATAGCAACTGGTGGAGATAACACAGGCAGGTATTTCGATTATTACTTTGGTAAGTACCCATCTATTATCCGTAGGAACAGGAACTCATTAGCCCTAATTTCAGGTAAAGAAACCAAAGAAGAACTAGAAGGATTGGCAAAAGATATACTGCAATACTTTGGGTTAGGTTGCAGAAGTATTAGTCAAGTTTTAGTGCCAGAAGGCTATAACTGGACACCCCTATTTGAGGCCTGTGAAAGCTGGAACGAGATGCGCCACAACCATAAATACTTCAATAACTACGAATACCAAAAGAGCATCCTGCTCATAAACAAAGTAGCGCACTGGGATAACGGCTTTTTAATGATTACCGAAAACGAGCGTATCTCTAGTGCCATATCGGTATTGCACTTTTTGCCTTATAAGCAGCCTGCTGAGGCATTGGCTCATATTAGAAACCACCAAGAAAAAATACAGTGCATAGTCGGAAATCCTTCTGAATGGGTAGGGGCCGATGATTTACAGATTATTCCTTTCGGAACTGCCCAAACCCCAAGTCTGTACCATTATGCCGATGGTATTGATACCATGAAGTGGTTGAGTGAGTTGGTGTAAGGGAATTGATTACCTCTTTAAGGCAAGGTACTTAGTTGAAGTATATAAATCTGCTAATTAATTATACTAGCTATTGAAGTGGTGCTCTAAAGTTTTTGAATAGTTTTGTGATGTAGCTAATTGCAGCTTAAATAAAGACTATTATTCAGGCTGGGATTAAAGTCCTCCTCCTCAAATTCTCATAATGCAATTTCCCCTAAGTATTCAAGCTTTTGGATACCCAATTCAAATTCATGCAGTTACGGAGGTGCTATCCATGTTTATTGGTTTTAGGGTATTCTTATACCTTAGAAAAAGATCGGGCGATTTTTTAAACGATGAACATAGAATTTGGGTAGTTATTGCTGCAGCATTTGGTGCATTAGTGGGCAGTAGACTTATCGGGGGACTTGAAAATTATACCGCTTTAAAAAATGCCGACAACATACTATTGCATTTTTATGGAAATAAAACCGTTGCTGGCGGCCTTGCTGGTGGTTTACTATTTGTTGAATTAGCAAAGTTTGTTTTAAAAATAAAATCGCCAACTGGCGATTTATATACCTTCCCCTTTATAGTAGCTTTGGTTATTGGCAGGATAGGTTGTTTTACTATGGGTGTTTATGAAGAAACTTATGGAATAACTTCTACATTACCTTGGGCAATAGACTTAGGCGATGGCGTAAAAAGGCACCCTGTTACCTTTTATGAAATTATCTTCTTGGTAGGTTTAGGGACATATATTTATTGGCTTTCGAACCGACAACAACGTGCTCAAGGCTATTCGTTTAGGTTTTTTATGGTGGCTTACTTTGTTTTCAGGTTTCTATTAGATTTCATAAAGCCCACTTATATTTGGGATATAGGATTATCGACAATACAAATTTTGTCCATTATGGTTTTGCTCTGGTATAGTCAATTTCTTAAGTTTCCTGTTCCTATCAATAAACAAAAAATTAAGCCTTTATAAAGAACCGATATTATGCCGGAACGCCCTTATACCTATTATGATTTTACGGTAAGCTTATGCCCTACTTGCCTAAAGCGAATAGATGCAAAGATTATTTTTGAAGATGAAAAAGTATTCATGACTAAAACCTGCTCTGACCATGGTTTTTTCAAAGTGCTATTAGCTTCAGATATTAATTATTATAAAAATATAAGGAATTACAATAAACCATCTGAAATACCAATTCAATTTAATACCGATACACATTATGGCTGTCCTTATGATTGTGGTATATGTCAAGACCATGAGCAACACGGCTGCCTAACAGTTTTAGAAATAACCGATAGGTGTAATTTAAGCTGCCCAACTTGTTATGCATTCAGTAGCCCAACTTATGGCAGGCATAGAACTATTGATGAAATAGACATGATGCTCAATGCAATTGTAGCTAACGAAGGCGAGCCAGATGTAGTTCAAATAAGTGGCGGAGAACCTACTATTCACCCAGATTTTTTTGAAATTCTAGATTTGGCAAAAACTAAACCAATTAAGCATATCATGCTTAATACCAATGGGATAAAAATAGCTAAGGATTTTGAGTTTGCTAAAAAACTAGCAGGCTATATGCCCAATTTTGAAATTTACCTACAGTTTGATTCCTTTAAGCCAGAAGCCTTAGAACTAATGCGGGGCAAGGATTTAACCGATATAAGGTTAAAAGCGTTGGAACATTTAAATGAACTAAATTTATCAACTACTCTTGTAGTAACACTTCAAAAAGGAGTTAACGACGATGAAATAGGCGAGATAATTGAATTTGCTCTCAAGCAAAAATGCGTTCGCGGAGTTACATTTCAGCCTACTCAGATAGCTGGCCGATTAGATAACTTTAATCCTGCTACGGATAGAATTACATTGACCGATGTAAGGCAAAGTATTTTAGAGCAAACCTCAATTTTTCAATCTAACGATATAATTCCTGTCCCTTGCAATCCAGATGCTTTAGCTATGGGCTATGCACTCAAATTAGGTGAAAGCGTTTTCCCACTTACGAGGTATGTAGATCCTGAGCTGCTACTAAATAACTCAAGAAACACCATAGTTTATGAGCAAGACCCTAAGCTGCATGAACACATGATCAATATATTTAGCACTGGAATATCAGTGGACAAAGCACAAGAAAATTTAATCGAGCTTATGTGCTGTTTACCACAAGTATCAGCCCCCGGACTTTCGTACAATAATTTGTTCAGAATAATTATTATGCGCTTTGTTGATGCCTATGATTTTGATGTAAGGGCCATTAAAAAGAGCTGCGTGCATATTGTTCATAAGAATGGAAAAATTATCCCTTTCGAAACAATGAATTTATTTTACAGGGACGATAACGAAGTAAGATTAAAAGAACTTCAAGGCCTTACAAATTAAACACAATTCAAGATGAATAAATTTAATAAATATTTGCTATACATATCAGGTATAAATTTTCTATTAGGAGTTTTGATGTTTAATCTTGGTTTTGATGCTAAAGTTTTTTTTGTTGTCTTTTATTTACCTACTGAGATTTTGCTCGGTTATATTTTTCTTTTTATACCCAGCTTAAGAAAACTAGGGCAAGCTCTTATATTGTCAAGTATAGTATCAATTGTAGTTGGTTTAGGAGTTTGTACAGTATTGTAAAAGAATAGTTTCATTAGTTAAATCACACTACTCAAAAGCACTTTTAATTGTAAAGTAAAGAAATTTAAAATTTACCTAATATTCTAAGAAATATCAACCAAATTTTAGCCTTCAATTAGGTAACAATCCAAAAACATTATAACCTTTGACCATCTGATACCTAAATAATCATAGACTAAAATCCTGTTAGCAACATCAAAATTGATGTAAGGCTTAAGTATTGAAGAAATTTGAAACAAAAGAATTAGTGATAGTTACCTTTCACCTTTCAAAAAACTCTACCTCACGCCCACTTTCCTACTATCCTGCCTTGCCATTACGGGTATTTGGTGCCAAATTCGCACTGCAATTTACAAGAACTATTCACCACCAAATATAACATTACAACCTGATGGATTTCCGTATTGAACGCGATACTATGGGCGAGGTTAAAGTACCTGCCACTAAATACTGGGGAGCACAAACCCAACGCAGTAAAGAGAACTTTACCATAGGTGGGCACTTAATGCCTAAAGAAATTATTAGCGCTTTCGCTATCCTAAAAAAGGCGGCTGCTGAGGCTAACCACCAATTAGGCGTACTTTCTGCAGATAAGAAGGACTTAATTAGCCAAGTGTGCGACGAAATATTGGCTGGCAAATTGGACGATGAGTTCCCATTAGTAGTATGGCAAACTGGTAGCGGTACCCAAAGCAATATGAACGTGAATGAGGTAGTTGCTAACCGTGCTCACGTACTTACTGGTGGTTCACTTTTGGATGAAAAGAAAGTCTTGAATCCGAACGACGATGTTAACAAGAGCCAAAGTAGTAACGATACCTTCCCAACTGCTATGCACATTGCTGCCTACAAGTTAATTGTAGAGCAAACTATCCCTAAAGTGCAGGTATTAAGAGATACTTTACACGCTAAGGCCCAAGCTTTTAAAGAAATTGTAAAAATTGGCAGAACGCACCTGATGGACGCCACCCCACTTACTTTAGGGATGGAGTTTAGCGGTTATGTAAGTCAGCTAGATCATGGTTTACGTGCTTTGAAAAACACATTACCTCACCTAAGCGAACTGGCTTTGGGCGGTACTGCCGTGGGTACAGGTTTGAATACGCCTGAAGGTTACGATGTATTGGTAGCTGAGCGTATTGCTGCATTAGCAGGTCAGCCATTTATAACTGCCGAAAACAAGTTTGAAGCCCTTGCCGCTCACGATGCTTGTGTAGAAACCAGCGGTGCTTTAAAAACTTTGGCAGTAGCTTTAATGAAAATAGCCCACGATGTGCGTATGCTTGCGAGCGGACCTCGTTGTGGTATTGGTGAAATTTTCATTCCAGAAAATGAGCCTGGTTCATCTATCATGCCTGGCAAAGTAAACCCAACTCAGTGCGAGGCATTGACTATGGTTTGTGCTCAAGTTATAGGAAACGATGCTGCCATTACTATCGGTGGTATGAACGGACACTTTGAACTGAACGTATTTAAGCCAGTAATCATCTTTAATTTATTGATGAGCGCAAGATTAATTGGCGATGCTTGCGAATCGTTCAACGAACATTGTGCAGTTGGTATTGAGCCTAACTATACCAATATCAAGAAAAACTTGGAGAACAGCTTAATGCTAGTTACCGCCTTAAATACCCATATCGGTTATTACAAGTCGGCCGAAATAGCCAAGAAAGCCCATAAAGAAAACAGCACTTTACGTGAAGCAGCCATTGCTTTAGGCTATGTAACCAACGAACAATTTGATGAGTGGGTTCGTGCCGAAGATATGGTAGGTAGCTTGAAATAAGCTAGTTAGAAACTACTATTAACAAGAAAGGCTGCCCGTGGGCAGCCTTCTTTCGTTATCGGTTATATGCGATTAATTGGCCAATAAGGTATTTGTGACTAGATAACAACTTATTGGTTTACACTTCTGCCAAACCTATAGGTAAGGCCAAGGGTTACGGCATTAGGCGTATAATTGAAACTAGACCTATTGGTTCTAATTTTTGATGCTTCATCAGTAGTTTGAAGAGTAGTAAGACCTACTAAAGCTACTGAAGCATCAAGGGCTATTCTATTGCCAATAAAGTATTGCAGCCCTGGACGTAACCCAAAATTCATACCCCAAAAATCGGTTTCAATAACAGTTTGTGTACCTACCCTACTTGTTGCAGGTATTTCTGTCGTATAATTATCTATATCTCCATCAAAAGCTGAAACACCAGCTTGGGTATAAAAGTATAGTCTATTTACAACGGGTACATAATACCTTACAAAAGCACCTGCAGCATAAAAGCGAGTTTCATCTGAAAAGGAAGTTCTGGTGGTACCGTTGGTTTGCACGCTACCTTTATTTTGAGCGTGGTATCCAAATTCTACCCCAACAGCTAAGTTGTTAGAAACCAAATAAGAAACTTGAGGAAGGGCAATAATATTAGTTTTTGAAGGCTGGCTATTTGCACTGTTGCTATGTGGTACTTTAAGTGAATTATTGCTGATAGATACTCCTCCTGAAAGAAGAATATTACCTTTATTAATTTGCGCAAATCCGGAATAACCACAGAACAATAGCATAGCCACTAGTATGGATGCTTTTTTCATGATGGGTTTACACGAAGGTGTTTAGATAAGGTAACAAGGTGTTACCTAAAGCTTCGTTGTTTATTTATTACAAGCTTCGTTTACTAATTGTTTAAGTAAATAGACGTAAATAACATTCTTTATCTACGAAATAATACCTTACTAGAACCGAGATAATATCACAATTCGATTTATAAATGTTTGCATTATAGACCCAATCTTTAACCCTAACTTATCTTAGTTCAATAGGTAAATTTTCACATTTTAAAATTGGGTAAGGTATATGATGGGTTTTAATCAATAATATGAAAAGAATTTGAGGGTAATTTAATTACTCATAAAAAAATCCCTTTGTTTATGGCAAAGGGATCTGTTATTGATTTGGTTAAGTTTACTTTGCATTAACCATATTGCAGTTAATAACTGATTCTGGTCTTGAACCAGACGCGTTCATTTTGTAAATAACAGCTACTGCTTTCATATTAGCCTTAACCCAAGCAAGTTTGCCAGTTGTTGTAGGAGCTTGTACAGTAAATGTTCTTTCAAACTTAGCATCGGCTCTAACATTGGTATTGGCAATTTGGGTTCCCCAAGTTGTTTTAGACCCATCTTCATTTAAGGCAACTCTACGCAATACGCCAGTATGCTCAAATGATGCTGAGTTGCCATTTTGAGCTTCAATTATACCGTCTTGAATAATAAATACACCAACGTTATAAATGCCATTTGGCATATTATTGATGAAACGTGTTCTGGTTCTAATCGTATATGAGCCTGGCGAATCTTCAACAAAGGTAAGACCAACTACTGCATCTGGAGATTTTGCAGCTTCAACATCTGAAATGTCATAGATCTTTTGCTTAATTTGGGTAAGTGAAGCAGGAAAAACTTGAACTACTCGCTTTAAATTGACTGCCTGAGTAGGATATCCATCAATACTTACATAGTCTGCAAAAGCTGCTGCGTCTTGTACAAATAATATATCGCTTTGAGAAGATGAGTTAAACGAAACCTTTACAGAGCGCTTGCCATACTTTTCTGCTACTTCAGAAATAGTAGGTTTTCCCCATTGACCACAAGGACCACACCATGTTGCAGTAAATTCAGAAATCATCACATTTTGAACGTCTTCAACATCAAGTTCATCTTTTGATGGAAGAACCGTGAAAGTTTGGCTAGAATCAATCATTGAACCTTTGTAAACGTAAACCTTACTGGTTACTGCATTTGCAGGTACATTAAAAGAAAAACTTGTTGAATTTGAAGCAAGCGTTGAAATGCGAACCTTACCTAAGCGGATGGAATCAAAAGGGGCTAAATTCTCGCCTTCTGCAAGTACTAGAATCCCAGTTTTCCCAGATGCTGGCGAAAGGCGGGAGATTTTAGGTGGTTGGGCAGGTTGTGCTTCATTAGATTTGTCATCGCCACAACCAAAAGTGAGGGCAGATATGGCAAGAATGCCAACATACTTTGAAATACTTGAAATTTTCATTTTAGGAAAGTTAAAATTCAGGATTAGGTTCTAGAACAACGGTCGTAAATTTAGAGAATACTAATACATATTCTATTATAGCCTAGGCAAAATTTAGTATTTTATCGAGGTCTGTGTTTTCGGATTATGTAATTTAGTACAAGCAGGCTCTACCTCACTGTAATTGAAAGGTAGGGTTTAACTATTAAATTTAAATTACTAGCTTTATAATCACAGACATGAAATATTTAGTAGTAGACGGCATGTTTCGTGGAACTGGAATCCGAGATAAATATAATAGCGGTTATATTATAATTGATCAGCTGGCAATTCCAATTGGATTAAAAGAACAAATAACCAATTGGTTAGCAAATTACGAAAATGAATTCTTTGCTGGTTATAAAAACGAATTAAGAATTCAAGACTTAGATAGTGAGGGTATTGAAATAGCAAAAGCTATTCAAAAATATTTAGATACTGAGGTTACTTATTACTCTGATGGTTTTATGAAAGAGTTTCTAATTTGAATGGTTTTAATTTTTTACAATTAAGAATTTGTTGAGGAAATGTATCCTCAATATTATTAGGCATCACACTGATTTAACAACTTACTTGTTATTGCGCTATGTTGATGCCTTAGTAAGACGTTGAACTCCTTGCGCTTAAGCTACGTTTTATTTTAAGAATTAAAGAAAGCAATAGGGCAATACTAGAAAAACCTGTAAATATACTTATTAGTACGATTGTAGTTTTAAATGTTTGTTCGTCTATGAAATAAATAAATATTAGACAGAAATCTAAAAATCCAATAATGCTAGATAAAACTAGTGCTAAATAATTTTTTACGAAGGATAGGATAAAAATAAAAATGTAGGAATAAATACAATAGTAGATAAAAATAAATCGAATAGTAAAGCCCCAAAACATATCTCGTCTTAGGCCAAAATTAGAATTAATATATCCATACAGAAAATCATTAGTAAGGACAGTTAAAGTAGCCTGAATAGCGAATACACAAATGGTAAGCAATATACTATATACAATTTCCTTGATTTTTATTTTAGTTATCATGATGGGTAGGACTTGATATGCTATTCCAAAATATATACAACAATAATTACTATTCTTTAACTTTAACTAATCAGACTTTATTATGCCACCCACCCCACAAAAAAAGCCCGCAACATAAGTCACGGGCTTAATACTATTTCTAAATCTTAATGGCCACCAGTAGTTGGCACTACAAAGTCGCCTTCTTGGTCATCGGCTGGGAGGCCGGCCATTCTGCGCTTTAAGCGTTCAATTAACCAATACTGTACGGGTACTATTACCAAGGTAAGGAACGTACAGAAGATCAAACCGAAAACAATGGCCCAAGCTAATGGTCCCCAGAATACGGCGTTATCGCCTCCAAGGTGGAATTGTGCATCGCCAGTGGTTAATAGGGTGCCGAAGTTAATGTTCAAGCCTATGGCCAATGGGATAAGACCCAAGATAGCGGCGGCGGCTGTTAACAATACAGGAGTTAAACGGGTAGCACCTGCTTCAATAATGGCTTCGCGCAATGGGTAACCACGGCTACGTAGCTCATCTGTAAATTCAATCAGTAGGATACCATTCTTTACTACGATACCTGCAAGGGCTATGATACCAATACCTGTCATTACAATTACGAAGGTCATATCGAAAATCATATAGCCTAGTAATACCCCAATTAGCGATAAGATAATGGTGGTAAACAAGATAAATGGTTTACTGATAGAGTTGAATTGGGTTACCAAAATCATCATCATCAATAGAATACAACCTAAGAATGCAAAACCTAAGAAGGCTGAGGTTTCATCTTGTTGTTCTTGTTCACCAGTCATTTTAATGGCGTAACCACTAGGCACATCCATACCAGCAATAACCGATTCAATTTGCTGTACAATTTCATTAGCATTGTAACCTTGCAATACGTTAGAGCTTAGGTTTACAACCCTGCTTTGGTTCTTGCGGTTAATTTGCGAATAGGTGGTACCATATCGTACCTCTGCAATTGACGATAGCGGAACCTGACGGAATGCACCAGTTGAGAAATCTTGGAAGCTGATTTGCAGCGACATGATATCTTCAATGGTTCTTCTGTTTTCTTCTTTCAAGCGAACAATGATTGGGTAATCGTCTTTCGCTTCACGGTAACGACTAGCTTCTTTACCATATAAGGCAGTACGCACAGCAAGGGCAACCTGAACGGTGCTAATTCCTTCACGTTGTGCTTTTTCCTTGTTAATATCAACTACTATTTCAGGCTTATTCAGCTGTAAATCGCTCTTCAATTCTTCATAACCTTTAATACCAGCCTTTTCAATATTACGTTTTAAGGCTACAGTAAGGTTTTGTAAGGTGTTAAAGTCATCGCCTGTGATTTCAATGTTTACCGGCTTACCAGTTGGTGGACCATTACTTTCCTTTTCTACAGAAATTTCTGCACCAGGGATACCACTCATCTTAGCACGGATATCTTCCAGAATTTTTGAAGTGTTAATTCCGTGACGTTCACCAAAAGGTTTGAAAGCAACGGTCACCTTACTCTTATGCGGAGTTACAACACGGTCAGGATTATCGGCAGTACCAGCACCTAAACCTACGTTACTAATTACAGATTTTACCGCTTGGTTATCTTTACCAATTACTTCAAAAACACGTTGCTCCATAATTTTGGTAACGCTATCAGTAACTCTGGCATCGGTACCAATCGGCATTTGGTTATACACGTAAACAAAATTAGGGTCGCCCGAAGGGAATAGCTCCACTCTTGGGTTGCTTTTACCATATGCATAGAAAATACCAACAAGTAGTACGATACAGCCAAATACATATAATATAGGTCTATTGCCCTTGATTACGTGACGTAATAAACTACGGTATCCATTTTTAAGAGCTGGTAAAAAGCTGTTTTGGAAACCTTCAATTACTGGGGTAAGCACATAATGGTTCAAGAAATACAAGCCAAGGAATATCACGAAGAAGTTACCTACACCTACGTTTATCGCATAGCCAATAAGTATAAGTGCACCAATAATTACTACTGGCCATAAGTGTTGTCTTATACCTGAGTTTTTAATTGCCTTCTCTTCTTCTGCAGTTTTCATGAAGCTAACTGCAAAAACTGGGTTCATAACGAACGCTACGAATAACGATGCGAACAAGGTAATGATTA
>JAIYDB010000059.1 GCA_027487695.1 Cytophagaceae bacterium
ATAGGGGAAACACCCTCTGCAAATATTACCCGATTCGTTAGCTCAGCTGGTAGAGCATTACACTTTTAATGTACAGGTCCTGGGTTCGAGCCCCAGACGGATCACAAGAAAAACCTTCTCATATGAGAAGGTTTTTTGCTTTTGGGAGTGAGTACTTTTCTAGCAAATCACTAACAACAGCTACTTTTTATATCTTTGGGTATGGGAAAGTATGGTTATAGCACAGGACAATTTACAGGCTTGGGGTTAGCAGTTCCACCGCTTGGAAATGTGCGGCTACGCCTTCATTTCCTAAGACGTGGAACCAATAGGGGTGATAACAAAAACATCACTCAACATTTACTTACTTAAATAACATACCTCTCCTACTTATACAAATGAATAAATTAAAGTCTTTAGATCCACCACACAAAGGTTTACGCAATGCATTGGGTAAATTAGCTTTTACCTCAGGAAAAACAAATTACGGCGACCTGCAAAGTGTTGAAAAACTGAAAACATTAGCAAATGAAGTCTTTTATCTTTTAAAAGACCATACCCAAACTGAAAATAAGTTTATTCTTGCGCCACTCGAAAAACGGAATCCAGGTTCTACCAATCAATACCTTTCCGATCATGATGAAATTCACGAAATGGAAACGAATCTATTAGAACGATTTAATTCCCTCAATGGATTACAATCAAATGAGGATGGTCATCTTTTGTACTTAGATTTTTGTAAATTCCAAAGCATTTATCTTGAACATATTAACGAGGAGGATTCAATCCTCGAGGCAAAATTACAATTGCATTTTACGAACGATGAACTTATACAACATCAAATAGAAATTATGCAAGAAATGAGTTTTGAAACCCTGTTATTGTGGTTTAAATACATTGCACCAGCTAGACGACACGATGAAAACGCGCAGGTTTTAACAGGATATAAATCTGTAGCGCCTGAACTGGCCTTCAATGAGGTTGTAAATACCATTAAAGCAGAAGTTGGTGAACTTGAAATGAATCAAATATTATATTTGGTTAAGTAAAAATGAACTTTGATCAAATAGAACTACAAAAACTCAATCTAAGTGATTTAAAAACCTTAGTAGGTTGGGCTTCTAATGAAGGATGGAACCCTGGCAACGATGATGCGGAGGTGTTTTGGAATACAGATTCAGACGGATTTTATGGTTACTTTATTGAAAATCAATTGATTGCAGGTGGCGCTATCGTTTCTTACAATAACGAGTATGGCTTTATGGGATTGTTCATCGTTCATCCCGAATTTAGGAGCTTGGGATTAGGAAGAAAATTATGGTTTGCAAGAAGAGATTTGCTTCTTTCTAGGCTAAAATCAAACTCTTCTATTGGGATGGACGGCGTATTGGCTATGCAACCCTTTTACAATAAAGGTGGATTCAATATTGCTTTTAAAGATGAACGTTATGAATTTATAAGCAAAGAATATAATTATTCAAACTTAATTTCACCTATAGGTGAATATGACTATAATGAAATTGTTAAATACGACACCACTTGTTTTGGCTTTAATAGAGCCCCGTTTTTAAAAGGTTGGTTATCTATGCCTGAAAGTAAAGCTTTATTGTACAAAAAAGACAATAAAATAGAAGGCTATGCAGTCATTAGAAAAGCTGAATTAGGATATAAAATTGGGCCCCTTTTTGCGGATAATGAATTTATTGCAGATGAATTATTTAAAGCATGTGCTAGCATAGCTCCCAATAATCCAATATTTCTTGATATTCCGGTTATAAATTTGAATGCCATTAGTCTTGTAAAAAAATATGGCGGTAAATATGTATTTGAATGTGCTAGAATGTACTATGGCAAAGCGCCTAGTTCTGCAATTAATCAAGTTTATGGCATTACAACTTTTGAATTAGGCTAATATCCATTACTGCCATTGTCAGTAAAAAGCCAAAATACAAAACTCTATAACTTCTTATGCAAAACAATTTAATCATATTTGCAGTGTTAATTGTAATAAGCTTAAATAGCTGTAAAACAATGGATATTTCACTCGCTTTAAATATTTCAAAAGATGAATTGAAGGTGGTTCAACAAATACCTGCTGACCAAAGGGGACGAGAAAACAATAGTCTGTATTTGCCTCCACGAATGATAAAGGAGAATGAATTTAATTCTCCGCTCTTACTTGAACTTATTGATAGCATGTATGCTATTATGCAGAAAAAATCAGGTGTAGGTATTGCGGCCAATCAGATAGGAAAGAGGTTACAAATCTTTATCATTGAAGCCAAAGGCGACAATCCGCGATACAAGGTTTTAGGACCGGTACCTAAACAAATATTTATCAATCCAATAATTACCAAAGTATCTTTGAAGAGGAAGAACTTTTGGCACGCCTGTTTAAGTGCCGATGGCGAAAAAAGAGGAAACGTTGCTACTTATGAATGGATTGAATATCAGTGTCAAAATGAAAAAGGCGAAATACAAACGGGTAGATTGGATGGCTTTGCATCGGTTATTTTTCAACATGAATTCAAGCATTTAATGAATGGAACCTACCTTGATGTGGCGCAATATTTTTTATCCAAACCGGAATTAGACCATGAAATTGAAATAGGGAAAATTCCGTTTTTTGAAACGACATCTGATACTTTACCTCTATTAATAGATGGTTATAAAGTAGGTCAAACACTGGACAACTATCATACTAAATAGAAAATGGCTAGTTTCAATATCAACCAACTTAATACTATAAATTAAATCTTTAGTTAAGGAATAAACCTGAATTTGATATTAGACCAAGTAGAGCATAGAAACTCGATTTATTCAACGACTAAAACATTCTTAGCATAGCGCAATGGTTCCACGATTAATATTTTTTAGTAACCTCATTTTTTGGCATAGAGGCAGTTCTTCATTTTGTAAATCCCAATTATTATCTGTTTTTTGGCACTTCTTCTAGCCTATTAACCAATGCCTACCATCTCTATTTCTGAACAAGAAGTACTTCTGGAAACCCTAAAAGCAAGGTTTCATAAAAATATGCAAAGGCATCCTAACCTTAATTGGGAGGAAATATCTGCCTTGTTAGTAGCCAAGCCTGAAAAACTCTGGAGCATCAACCAAATGGAACTTACGGGTGGTGAGCCTGATGTGGTAATATTTGAAGGGGATGCTACAATTTATTATGTTGATTGCGCTGCTGAAAGCCCTAAGGGACGCCGTAGTCTTTGTTACGATGAAGCCGCTCTCAATTCACGGAAGGAGAACAAGCCTGCTGGAAGTGCTATTGGAATGGCTCAAGAGATGGGTATAGAACTACTAACTCCCGTTCAGTATAGAAAACTGCAAACTATGGGTGAGTTTGATTTGAAAACGAGTAGCTGGGTAATTACTCCTCCTGAAGTTAGAAAGCTTGAAGGTGCCTTTTTTGGCGACCGTAGGTTTAATACAGTGTTTATCTACCATAATGGGGTACAGTCCTATTACGCTGGTAGGGCCTTTAGAGGAATAATAAGTTTATAAAAAGTACCTAAAGCAAAATACCCAGCCGATAGACTGGGTATTTTTTTTCCGAGGGCGTAAAACAATCCTTACTGTAATTTAAACTTTATTCTTCAAGGTGGTTTATTTAGCTAAGAAGCTAAAGGGTACTTTTCGTTGGTTTCGCAGTGGTTTATTCTGCTTTAAATTGTCCTAGTTGGTAAGGTTTAGTTACCAACTAGGGGTAATCATTTGGGATACTCTGCTGGTTATTTCTTTATTACTCTTACTGTGCTAATACCTGTAGTACTTGCAACTGTTAGGGTATATATGCCTGACTTTAAGCCAGATAAATCAAGTTCTTGTGAAAGTGAAGTGGTGCTAGGTACTAGAGTTTGGTTATGAATTTGGAAACCTCTGATATCTGAAAGGGTAATGTTGTATTCTACACCTTCTTCAAATTGGTAACCTAATACTAAACTATTGTTGAACGGGTTAGGAGAAGCAGTTACCTTTTCGTGGGTTTGGTTCATATTCACTACAATGGTAGAGAACACTTCAAACTTGCCATCAAAATCGAACTGACGTAGGCGGTAGTAAACTTTTGATACATTTAAGTTAGCATCTACCCACTTGTAATTCTTTAAGCTATTGCTATTGCCTGCTGCTTGAATAGTTGCTATGGTTTCAAAGTTATTGCCATCAAAACTACGCTCTACTTCAAATGATTGCGCATTGATTTCAGATACAGTTGCCCAGCTAAGGGTTACTTCTTTTTCTTGTGTTTTTACACCTTTAAAGAAGCTTAAGCTTACTGGTAAGGTTTCATTGCCTTCACCAACTGTATAGTCTGAGAAGTGGTTAGTAGTGATATTTACAGTACGAGTAGTTGCTGTTTGGCTGAAATCAACTGCTTTAGGTGTTAATGCTACCCAAGGCGATACTGCATCGTTTCTGCGATATACTGCGAAGGTGTTTAGGTTTAAGCCAGCTTCATCTTGTGCTTCCCAGTTAAGTGTAATTACTCTACCGCTGCTTGGTTGGCTACCTGTGATATCGATGCTCCAACCTCTTCTAATTACTTTGTTTACACTCGGAATGCTGTAGCTTGAACCAGTGGTTAGCAATACACGAGTTACTGCCATGGTACCCATATTTTCTGGACCAGCTGCAATGCTAAAGCCTAAATCTGGGAAGCTAGTTGCACTCGTTCCTACTGTTTTAGTCTGCTTTACGTTACCAAAAGCTTTCTTGGTAAGGGTTTCATTAAGTAGCTGACCTGTAGTGCCTAAGTCTAATGTAAATGCACCAGTATTAATACTTCCGTTTACTAAGTCTACTGTTCCAGTTACGTTTAGGTTTGAACCTAAAGTAATAGTTGCATTAGTTGTAGGGTTAATTCTAAGGTTACGAATAGTATTAAAATTGTTTGCAAATCTAACAGCTGAAGCAGCAGAACCATTTATTTCAATATCGGTGTTGCTATTAACTTGAAAGTTTGAAGTAGCATCTAAGAATAGCGATCCGTGAGTTCTGAATTGATTACTTAAAGCAACAGTGGCATTATTTTGAAGTGTACAAGCACCATTTATATTTACTAAACCACTAATAGTTTTAGCGCCATTGCTTAAGGTTAGGTTGTTGTAGGTAATAGCAGGGATAGTTTGGTTTGCAGTTCCAGCGAAGTTTATGGTTGAACTTGTTGTAGTTAAAGCACCACCTAATGTTAAATTACCTGAAATATTTACTACACCAGATGTTGGTAATGATTTTGTATTGGCGTTGGTAGTAATGTTCAGATAATTACCTGCTGGTATGTTTTGAGCAGCGCCAGCAAAGCTTACTGTACCAAGTGTACCATCAAATGTTCCTGAATTTGAAGTACTACCGTGAATTGTTAAGGTTTGATTTTCAGCAACTATAACACTTGAGCCACTTTGAATGGTAAGATTTCTGCAAACACCTGCACCGTTAATATTAACCGACTTTGAATTGTTAATTGTTACGTCTGAAGTTGAACTTGGCAATGTTCCGCACCAGTTAGAAACATCGGTCCAATTTGAAGTCACACCTACGAAAGTGGTAGCTGCACTAGCAATTAAAACACTTAACTCTGGACCGTTAGCTGTACCACTGCAACTAAAAACTGCGCGGTATTTTGTGTTTACTGTAATATTACCTGGAGTATAAGTGGTTAAGCCAGAAGTTCCTGAAATATCTGTCCAAACATTATTAACAATACTTTGCTGCCATTTAGAAACTGTTCCTGCAAACTGACTAACTGTAAGTGGGCCAGGTGAAGTACCAGAACAAACCAGCTGATTACCTGAGATAATACCTGAAATAACTGGTAATGATATTGTTCTTGAAATTGCAAGACTTGAATTTGTTACTCCACCTTTTACGCAATTAGATGGTGCCGGGGAGCTGTTGTAAGGGAATACTTTAAAAGTTAGGTTGCCACAAGAACCACCAGGGTAAGTGTAAGTAAAAGTAGTAGAAGTACGACCATTTAATACAGCGGCCACTCTTGAACTACCTACAACATCGCCAACTTTATAATCTGTTAAGCAGCTAGGGATATCTGATATAGAGCTGCCGTTAATAACAAGTACGTAATAGCCTGTTACTGATGTTGTGGTAGAAGTACTTGGTGCTGTAAATGTTCCTGTAATAACGCTTCCCGATCTTGATAGAGAATAGGTAGCTAAAGCTGGGGCATTTGTAGGAGCAGGAATTACAGTTACGTTAGATTGACCAGAAGAATGTGAGCAACTGTATAAACCATTTGCGCCTCCACTGATTGTTCCTGAATTACTAATTGAATTATCAATTGAAAGGCTACCACCACAGCTATTACCACCAGAGCCAGCAGTACTGTTAATTGAACCAGAATTGGTAAGGTCATCTGCTTGAACATAACCACCTGAAATATTTATAGTACTGTAATTCGTAATCTCATCGTCCACAAATAATTGACCTCCAACATTGATGGTACTACCACCATTTATTTGTAGTTCTTCGTTCACTCTAAAAACAACGCCCGGGGCAATTGTATAGATTGAGTTATCGTTTAATTCAACTTTTTCGTCAATTGTTACAGTTCCTGAATTAATATTTACTGAGCCTCTAACGTCAAATTTATCAGCAATAATAGATGCTCCTGAACCTGATTGAGTTAAAGTTCCATTTCCAAATCGATTGAAATCTTTAACATTAATACTACCTGTATTTATTACGTTTCCAGCTTGGTTAATATTTAAATCTCTGTTTGACGCATTAATAGAACCGCTATTGTTAAGTGTTCCACCGCCATTCATGGTTATTGCATGAGTTAAGGTACCAGAGTTGGTAAGGTCGCCACCACCGTTTAACTGTATTTCGCCACTGATGGTTCCAGAGTTCACAATATCGCCACCTCCGCTAATTGTGATGTTTGAAGATATGGTACCTCTGTTGTTTAGGTTAGTACCGCTGGTATATGACAAGCTTGAACTAATAGTACCATTATTATTTATGGTAATCCCTGTACCGTTCCAGTAATTAATTGAACCAGAAAAAGTAACACCAGATGCTATACATATTGTAACGTTAGCAGGTTGAACTGTGATGGTTCTAGAATAATTGGTAGTGATAACGTATGTACCACTAGTTACAATACTGTAATTGCTATTAGCAGTAATGTTTGTACCTGTACAACTTTGTGCAAAGGAAACAGCATTGCTTAATAAGGTTAGTGCTGTTATTAACGAAAGGATTAAAAACTTTTTCATTGGAGTTGTTTTTTGCTTTTAAACAGCATTGCAAACCTCGTGCAGAAATTATCCTTGAGTATGCCAAAGTGCATTTAATCCATTAAAAGCGTGTTTTTCCTACATTAGGCTGCTTTGGATTGTTTCATTTTGGGAATTTCTTGTTAAAAACGGCATGTTAATGTCCCAACATCAATTTCTAGAGCTTTCATTTGATTAAAAATTATACTTTTTCAAGACAAATTATAGCTTTTCAAAGTTTTTTGATTTAAGATTCGGCTTCCAGATTCAGAATTTAATTTGTACATTAAATCTGAATTAGACTAATAAGTACTAAAAATGATTAATACTAAGCATAATTAGTAATGGTTTTTTAATCTGAAAATGCGTAAAAAAGTGGCCATAGAGCTTAAAAAGTCAACTTTATAATTGGTGCTACTTCAAAAATACTAACTTGCACCCTCAAAACTTACATAAGTTATGAAATACACCAAGTTAGACCCTGCAATTTTAGTTTTGGCCGATGGAACGGTATTTCAAGGCAACGCTATAGGCGTTAAAGGCACAGCAGGTGGCGAACTCTGTTTCAATACGGGAATGACGGGGTATCAGGAAATTTATACCGATCCCAGTTATCATGGCCAATTACTGGTTCATACATTAACCCATATTGGCAACTATGGCACAATGCCTACTGAGGAAGAAAGTGGAGAAGTGCAAATAGCAGGTTTAATCTGTGATAAGTTCAGTTCAGTTTACAGTAGGATGCAAGCCCACGAATCGTTACAGGACTGGATGATTAAGAAAGGACTTGTTGGTATTTCAAATTTAGATACAAGGCAAATAGTTAGGCATATCAGAAGTAAAGGGGCTATGAATGCTATTATTTCTTCTGAAGAGTTAGATGCTCAAGTTCTTCTTGAAAGGTTAGCAAATGTTCCACCAATGCTAAATTTGGAACTAGCTAGTAAGGTAAGTACTAAAGAACCTTATATTAATAAAGTAGAAAATCCGGAGTTCAGGATTGCTGTTTTAGATTTAGGTATAAAGAGAGCCATGCTGCACCAAATGGCCGCACGTGGAATTGAAGCTCACGTTTATCCAGCTAAAACAAGTTTTCAAGAAATGGAAACCATGCAGCCTGATGGTTATTTTATTAGTAATGGCCCTGGCGATCCTGCTTCCACTACTTATGCTACCGAAACCATTAAGGAAATTTTAGCTGCTAACAAACCGCTTTTCGGAATTTGTATGGGCCACCAATTATTAGCCCAAGCTAATGGTGTTTCTACTTATAAAATGCACCACGGGCATAGGGGCTTGAACCATCCTGTTTTGAACTTAAATACTCAGCGTTCTGAAATTACAAGTCAGAACCACGGCTTTGCAGTGAATGCCGATGATGTAAGAAATAATCCTGATTTAGAGATTACTCACCTTAACTTGAACGATGGTACTGTTGAAGGAATTAGGGTTAAAAATAAGCCTGCGTTCAGTGTTCAATACCACCCAGAATCATCGCCTGGCCCGCATGATAGCAGGTACCTTTTTGACCAATTTAAGGAGCTAATGCTGGGTACAAAGTAAAATTTTTAAAGTCAAATAAAAATTACTATCACTTATAAATAATTAAATATCAGATACTTATATAGTATTTGGTGTAAAACAGAATTTTATATTTCCAACCGCACTTTTAAACTTGGTGTACAATGGTTATTATTGTGTTGCCCCAAATCCTATTTGGGGAATGCTAGGTTAGCCCTTGATAACTACAAATAACTACTCATCTCCTATGAGAAAACTGTTTACTTCGATTGTATTACTACTAATAGTGGGATTGGCGTATGCCCAACCAACCCGAGTGGTAATCATAGACTCCTTCCCTTATCAACAACCTTTTGATACTTCAGATGGTGGCTGGTATTCGTTAACCCCAAGTGGCAACCCAACATCTACTCCTTGGTTCTGGGGTAATATTTATAAACCTAACAGAACAAGTACGGGCAATTTGCCAGGACCTTTACCTGCAACCTCAAGAACTGCATGGACTACTGGTGCTGTTGACCATTTTTATGACAACACCATGGCATCGGTAGTAATATCGCCAAGGATGAATTTCTCTAACATAGGTTTGCCAAATATCTCTATGGATATTGCTTGGAACTTTGAAGAAGGAATGCCTGGTCCGAGAGATGCCTTGCAAATGGAATTTAGCACCGATGATGGTAACTCTTGGCGATTAGTTCCTCAAGATTACTTTTTACAAGGTGGCTATAACCAGCCGGCTCAGCCTGGCGGTCAGGTTCCTGCAAATATTTTTATAAATCCAAGCTTACCAAACGCGCAGCGTTCTTGTTGGGCAAGTAGCAGTGCTGGAGCTGCAACTGGTGCAATGATCAGAATGAGTGTTAATATCCCAGAACTTGGTGGCAGAGATGCTTGTAGAATTAGATTTAGAATGTATGCCGATGCCGACGTTGCAGCAGGTGAAGCTGCATTTGATGGTTTTGTTTTTGATAACCTATCAATAAGAAACGTAGTTAATATTGCGGCTGCAAGTTCTAATATTACTCCAAATACAGGAGTTGAGGGTGGTTTATTCCTTCCTCAGTTTAGCTATCGTGTTGTTTCTGGCGTATCCAGAGGTGCTGTTGTTGGTTATACTCATAACGGTATTACGTTTACTGAGACTGTAAATAGAAGAGCTGAAGTTGGAGATATTGTTACCCACAGATTTTCTCAACCTATAATTGTTTCACGTTTAGGAAGAGATACTATCCGTTTCTTTTGTGCCGATTTAGAGGGTGATGTGCAACCAAGTAACGATACGCTTCGCAGGTTTTTCATTTGGCACCCAATTGCAAACTTGCCTTACACTAATAACTTCCAATCAAATAATGGTGGTTTTATTTCAGAATCAGCTTCTGTTGCTCCAAATACTTGGGCCTATGGGCAAATTGCAAAACCTATAATTACAGGACAGCCAGGCAATGCCAACGGCTGGGTTACTGGTGGTTTAGGCAATGGTCTTTATAACAACAGCGAAATTTCAAATTTATATAGCCCAGTGTTTAGGTTACCAGCCAACACCAAACCAAGCATTAGTTTGAGTTTATGGCATAATACACCTAGAGGGCAAGATGGTGCAAGAATTGAATATTCTACCAACGGAGGTAGTAACTGGTTTACAGTTGGTTCTTCAAGATCTGGAAGTAACTGGTACAATACAAGTATCAATACATTTCCAGGTATTCCTAATAACAATGCATGGTCAGATAGTTCAAGAGCTTGGATTCAAGCAAGTAATTATTTGAATGTGCAGTTTGATTCTATTACTTTCATTCAATTCAGAGTTCATTTCCGTGCAAACCCTTCTGTAAACTCTGAAGGTATAGCCATTGATGATTTTGGTGTTTCTGCATTCAGACGTCCGGATTTGATTATTAATAGAATAACCTCGCCAGATAGATTGTGTGGCGCTACGGCAGCAAGTACTGTTACCATTAACATCAGAAATATTGGTGCAGGCCCTAGCACAGGTGCTACAGTGAATATGCGTTACAATAATGGCAGTGTAATATCACAGCCATTAACTCAGGTAATTCAGGCAGGTGATAGTTTAGCATTTACTTTTACCCAAACTATAAACCTTACAGTAGCTCCAGGTTTAAAGCCAATAAAAGTTTGGTTATCCAATACCAACGATGCTAATACATTTAATGATAACGATACTTTAGTAGCAAACACGCCTACTGTTATCAGAATTAACCCATCAAGGTCAATAAGCACATTCCCGCTTACTGAATCGTTTGACGATCCTGCCACCACGGCATGGGCTATTTCACCTATTGCTCCAATAAACAATACTTCATTTGAAGTGGGCTTTGTAAATAAGGTAACTTTAGGTGGTCCTATTGCTGGTGCAGGTTCATTAGCAACCAGATTAACTGGTAGCCATGGTACTACTGAATCTGGTGCTTTAGAAAGTGCTTGTTTAGATCTTTCGTCAATGGCCGATCCTCAAATTAGCTTTTCAATGAAGCGTTTGATGTCTATTTCATCTGGTTTACAATTACAGTATTCTACTAATAGTGGTATTTCTTGGCTTGTTGTGCCTAATGAAACAGAACCAGGTGTTTTTGGTACCAACTGGTATAATACAAATTACGCATTAGCTGGTGCAACAAATGGCGAACTAGCTAATAGCCCAAACAAAAATTCGGTTTGGAGTAGTTCAACCCTTACTCCTGTAACTGCAAGCCAATCGTTAAGATTTTTAAGACAATATGGAGGTAATGTTAAGTTACGTTTGGTATTTGTGTCTGGTGGTGCAGCTAACGAAGGTGTTGTTATTGACGATCTTGTGATTGCAAATGCAACTGGTGCCGATTTAGCGGCTGCTTCTGTTGCTCCTACTGCAGGTTGTGCTTTACCAGCAACTAACCAACAGTTTACTGTTGTTGTAAGAAATACAAGAAGTTCTACCTATTCAGGTCCTGTAACTTTCTCTATCTTCAGAAACGATACTTTAGTTGTTACTGAAAACGCAGCTAACCTAAATATTCCAGCTAGTTCAAGTACAAACTATAATTTCACTCAGCGTTTCAACTTTTTAAATGGAACAAGAGTAAAAGTTATTATTGCTGGTGTAAACGATATTTCAGCTACTAATGATACTGCAACTTCAGTAGTATTTAATACCACAACAATTGTTGGTATTCCTTACATCCAAAGTTTTGAAGCAGGTGCAGAAGGTTGGCAAACCTACAGTACAGGACCAAATAACTGGGTTTTAGGCACTCCAGCAAAAAGAGCTCCTAATGCTTTAAACACAGCAGCTCAGGGTACTAATGCTTGGGTTACAGCAAACCTAACGGGTACTTACGGTAATAATGAGAGAATGTGGCTAGTAAGCCCTTGTTTCAACCTTGCGACTGTTGAAATTCCTAAGATTTCGTTCTCCATGTATTTTGCAACAACTGCCGGAGTTAACGATGGTGTTACCTTACAGTTTACTACTGATTTAGGGAACACTTGGAACGATGTAAGCCGAGTAGCTCCAAATGGTATTTATAATACAGCTTCAATTTCTTCATTAAGAACCTCTGGATTAAGTGCAACTGGTAGTGGTTGGGCTGGAAATGGTACCATAGGTTGGAGAAATTATACCTTAGAAATACCTGCAGTTGGCAGAACTACTTGTAGGTTCAGATTTGTATTTGCTTCAGATGCTTCTGGTGTAAACGCCAATGGTGTTGCAATGGATAACTTCCGTATAACTGATGCGTTACCTGCCGATATGCAACTTTCTGCTGCTGATAGAATTGTTGGTGTTTGCGGTGTACAAAACCGTGATAGCGTTCGTATTATTGTTCAGAACCGTTCACTGTCTGTTGCATCATCGTACCGTTATTTCTTAACCTTTAACACTGGTATAAGAGTAAATGGTAATGATAGTATTTATAGAAGCCCATCTATCACTGTAAACACGCGTAGGCCATTAGCTAGATTTGGTTCAGATACTACTTTCTTCAGATTAAGTAGCATACCTCGTTTAGCAGATAACGTACCAGTTTCTTATTCTGGCCAGTTTGAACTTGATAATGCTCAAGACGATACTGCTGAAAACAATATTCAGCCATTTGATTTAGTTATTTCGCCAAACCTAAGTTTGGCCGATAATGCAACTGCATCGTACACGAAAGATTTTACAACTTCAACACAGCCAAACGAGTGGAAAGCATACAGAAGAATAGGTCATAACTTATTTAAAGTTAGAGATACTGCTTATGTATATTCATCTCCAACCATTGGTGCTGTTGATTTTGGTGGAAGAGCAGCTTCTGTTTTCCCATCTATTCCTAGTAACAATGCTCCAATTGTTTGTTTCTATGAATCGCCTTGCTTTAACCTTTCAGGTATTTTAGGAACGCCTATCATTAGCCTTGAAAGCAAGAGAGCCTTTGCTAACAACAATGCAAATGCCGTTCAATTGCAGGCATCTACCAACGGTGGAACTACATGGTTTGTATTATCTGCAAGCGTAGCTCCTGGAACCAGTAGTAACTGGTATAATGGCAATGGCGATCCTGGATTAGCACCAGTGGCTAACCAATCGCAAGCTTGGGTTGGTAATTCACCTTCGTATCAATTATCTTTTACCAATGCTCCACAGTTATCTCGTCAGGCAAATGTAAAGTTCAGACTTGCTTATTTCGGCAGAACTCCTGATGCAGGTGGTGGTTTCCAAATTCGCTCATTTACAATTAGCAACAGAAGAGCTATTGATGTAACCTTGAATGCGATTACTCCAAGTTCTAGCTGCGGTCTGTCTAATAATGAAACTGTAGTAGTAAAAGGCGGATATGTAAATACCGATACTTTACAACATTATCGTCAAGTAAGGATTTTCATTAACGATACTTTAAGGAAAGATACTACTTCAGGAATAGTAAGAGGTATAAATAATTTTGAAGTTCCTGTTCTTGGTGTTAACCTATCCCAAACAAGATCTTATATTGTTAGAGCCGATATCCGCTTGTTCAGATTGGTGCCAAGGTTTGGTAACCCAGGCGTTTTTGATACTGTTAATATTAATGAGTTTTCTTCTAACAATAACGTTTACATTGATTCTATCAGAAACTCTGTACTTGCTGGTACTTTACCAATTTATAGCTCATATAGAGCAAACCCAGGCGATTGGAGAGCATATCTAATTCCAGGGTTTAATACACAGCCATTCTGGCGCCACGGTCCTGCAACTGAGTGGGGCAATGGTACAGGATGGGCTACAGGTGCTCAGCCAAATAACCAACGTAGGGTATTTGCAGTTGAATCGCCTTGCTATGAAATTCCTGAATCGTTTAATAACGGTGTTAGAATTACAATCAGAGGTAAGTTTAACCTAGTTCGTGGTTTAGATGGCGTTATTTTACAATCATCTACCGATAATGGTTTAACTTGGAATACTGTTGAACGTGATAATACTTTAGCACAACGTGGTTGGTACCAAGGAGCAGGTTTCGTATTTACAAACTCTGCTATTGATACTTGGACATCTGTTTCAGATTCTTTAGACTCTCCTACAGTGAACCAAGATTTCAAACTAATGGAATCTAATGTATTGTTCCCTGCTGGTGCTTCAAACGTTAAATTCAGATTTGTTTGTGGTATTCAAGGCGATCAAGCTATTTACCGTGGCTTCGCTTCAAGAGGTTTCTTATTTGATAGCGTTGCTATTACTGCACCTCGTTTCCGTGATATTGCACCAATTGGTATAAATGTATCTTCAGGCTGTGGTTTAACTTCTACAGAGTTGCTTCAAGTTACTGTTGGTAACTATATGCCTACTCTTGTTCCAGCAAACAGATATTCTGCCTACTTGTATGTTAATGGTAATCTTATTGATACCGCAGCAGGTGTAAGCCCAATCAATGCTTTGAACGGTAATACGTTACAAACAAATACCATTGTATTTAACAGACGTCTGGATTTAGGTACTCCAAATGCCGATTACCAAATCAGAATTATTACCAGAATGCAGGATGGCGATCAGAACAATTTTAATGATACGTTCAATACGGTTATTACTAACGTTCCGTTTGTAAATACTTTCCCTTTTGTAGAGCGTTTTAATACCCAAAGAAGTAACTGGACTCAAGTATTCTATGCTCGTCCTGATTTGAACACATTTGGTTATAGACGTCCAGCATTTATTGCTGCCAACGATACAGGAAATGGTACTGCAGCTTTCTGGGGTAATCCAACCTACCGTGCAAGAGAACATAATGGTATTATTTCTCCTTGTTTCGATGTTTCGAGCATGAGAGCGCCAATTGTTGATTTCAAGATTGCTTTCAATAGTGAAGTTAATGCCGATGGTATTACGCTAGAAGTTACCACTAATGGTGGTGCCACTTGGAATTTCTTAGGTTCAGCAATTGATTTTAACTGGTTCAATACTGGTTTGGTAAACAGTTTAGCTGGTCCGGGTTGGTCTGGTAACTCTGGTAATAGATATATTAGAGTGCAGCACCCTATACCTTCTGCCTCTGATTTACGTTTCAGATTCAGAATGCAATCAGATGTTGGTGCACCAACTGCAGGTTCATTCTTTGCTATTGATAGCTTCGGTGTAAGAGAGGCTAACCCTATTGAAGTTGAATTATCACGTTTCCAAACTCCTGATCCAGGTGGTTGCAGAATGGCAGATAGCTTACAACCTCAAATCAGGTTTATCCAAAATGGTTCAGATACTGTAAGACGTTATATAGCTATTTTAACTTACGGTGCAATAGTGATTAGAGATACCGTAACTAATGCTTCAGTTGCTCCTAAAACATCGGCAGTTCATACATTTTCACGTTTCGTTCCAATACCTACAGGTGTTAACTTTACGATGACTGCACGTATGATTTTAGATAACGAGGCGGTGGTTATTAATAATACCAACACTAGCAACTTTATTAGATTCCCAGATACTTTAGCAACAGGTACCACCAACAATTTTGATGGTAATAATATGGGTACTCCTAACTTGCTATTTGGTTTCACTGAGCAATCTGGTCCTAATATTCCTGGACCTCTGCCTGCTGGCCAAGGTGGTTGGGTAGCAACTAACGATGTTCAAACCGCAGCAACAGGTCACACTGGTGCTAAGGTTGTATTAGGTGGCAATACCACGAACTTCTGGTTGGTTTCACCTCCGTTCAACCTTAATGGTGGCGATATCTTAAAGGTTAAAGCTTGGGGCGTAAGAAGAAATACTATTGCCAAATTACCTCTAGAATCTATCCTATACATTCCAGATGATAGCTTATTCATAAAAGTTTCTACTGATTGTGGTGCTAGCTGGATTACAGTTGATCGCTTCGGACCAGCTGAACTAGATGGTAGAAGGGAATTTGCTAGTGAAGTAGGTGCTTATGGTGGTCCTGATCGTAGAATTGGTATTCAAGTAAGTAGTACAACTGGTTCTGTTTACTTTACTGAGCAAACTGAAATTATTGTAGATTCTATTGGTCTTCAAAAAGGACCTCCAGTAGATGCACGTGCTGGCGCATTTCTTACCCCAGATGGTACTTGCAACTTTACTGGCGATAGAATAAACGTGAAAGTAAGGGTTGATAACCGTGGTGGTAGCGTTATTAGAAACTTCAAAGCTTATTTGAAGGTTGATAATAGAGATACCATTGAGTATGTTTCTACTCCGGCCGATTCTATCCCAAGTTTAGGTTCAAGAGAAGTTACCTTCACTCCGGCAGAATACTTTGGTCTTTACACAAGCTACAATATGCAGTTCTGGGTTAAAGCTGATGGTGATAGCCTGTTAAGTAACGATACGCTAAAAACAACAGCTACTCGCTACAGAACGCCTAGTGCTCCTATTAACTTTAATGCAGGTACTCTTCAAAATGATTTAGGTAATATGCCTACTATTTACCCTGGTTGGTTTATCCGTTCAGGTTTAACAAATAGCGAGCCACCTATTGATGTATGGAATAGAGGTAATATTAGATTAACCATGACACGTACTAGCCCAGCTGCTATGGTTGAACTAAATAATAGTGATTATACGCATTGGTTAAGTTCTCCAGACTTTACAGTTATCCCTAACTCAGAATTTACTTTCAAAGCTTACGTTCAACGTAATGGAGTTCGTTCAAGTTTTAATGGTACTCAGTTAATGGAGTTATTGTACAGCACAAACTGCGGAACTTCTTGGGAGATTTTAGAAACCTTCAATGCTTCTTCATTTACCAACACATTTGCAGATAATTTCTCTGTGTCATTAGCTTCATTGGCAAACCGTTCAGCTCGTTTCGCATTGCGTATCACTGATGGTCCTGCGGTTGATTTGAATAATATTAACCTTGCTATTGACGATATTCAGATTGTAAGTAACTACGAGTTAGACGGTGCTGTAGGCTCTTTCATTAACATTCCTTCATGCCTTGCTCAAAACGGTGCATATGCATTTGGAGTAAATGTGCTAAACACGGGTGGTTCTGAGTTCCCATTAGATAGCTATGCTACTTTAACTATTAACTTAGGCGACACAGTAATCACTAACCGTCAGGAATTACCACTAATTACTCCTGGTACTAGTGCTCCTGTAGTGTTTGATCTATGGCAGGCAGAAAGCTATCCTTACGCTGAATTAATTGTTCAGTTAAGCATTCCTAGTGAATCATACACTGAAAACAACGACGGTCGTTTCTATATCTATAGCTGTACATTGCCAACTGGTGTTACTCCATTATTGGCCGATGAAGTTAGCTTATTCCCTAACCCAAGTAATGGAACATTCTTCTTGAACTTAGGCAAGGCAAGTAACGTAACTACAGATGTTAGAATTGTTGACGTAGTTGGCAGATTAGTTCATAAGCAACATATTGCTTCTTCTAATGCCAATGGCGATATTCAAGTTGCAACTTCTGGTTTAGCGAAAGGTGTTTATCAAGTATTGGTAAATCAGAACGGCAAGCAAATAGTTAAGAAACTAGTTATCAAATAGGTACTAGATTAATAATAAACTATTAGGCCTCAGATATACTCTGGGGCCTTTTTTTGTTTCAACCTTTCTGTAACTAATGGGTTTATTAAATTGTATAAAGTTTAATCCTAATTTAAACTTGTATTTAATTTGTTCTTTATCTTGCAAAAGTAGTTTGTTCATAAACTAGCTACTGTTGATACACTCAAACTCACACCCAAAATGGCTTATAATTATTTGACCGATACCGCTATTCAAACTTTCATTAATAGCGCTTTGGCAGAAGATATTGGTAATGGCGACCATAGCACGCTTTCTTCGGTGCCAGCCGATGCTTATAGAAGAGCTAAACTCATTGTAAAATCAGAAGGGATTATTGCTGGCATAGAGTTAGCGCACCATATTTTCTTAACGGTAGATCCATCCTTAAAAATGGAAATTTTTATTCCAGATGGGAGTGTTGTAAAGTATGGAGATATTGCTTTTGAGGTGTATGGGCCTGCACGTTCGATTTTAACTTCAGAGCGCTTAGTGCTTAATTGTATGCAGCGCATGAGTGCAATAGCAACCAAAACGCATAGTCTTTCGAAGTTGATAGCTCATACAAACGCGAAGCTATTAGATACCCGAAAAACCACACCTAATTTCAGATTGTGCGAAAAGTGGGCGGTAACTATTGGTGGCGGTCATAATCACCGATTTGGGTTATTTGATATGGTGATGCTGAAGGATAACCACGTAGATTTTGTAGGTAGTGTTGAAGCTGCCATTGATGCTGCTAAGGCTTACTTAAGCGCCAACAATCTGGATTTAAAAATAGAAATTGAAACCCGTAATTTGGATGAAGTAGCCCGTGTACTTAAACACGGTGGTATTCATAGGATTATGGTAGATAATTTTTCGATTGCCGATACTGCTAAGGCAGTGCAATTAGTTAATGGTGCCTTTGAAATTGAAGCATCTGGCGGTATTACTGAAACTACTATTGTTCAGGTTGCGGAAACTGGTGTAGATTTTATTTCAAGTGGCGCACTTACGCATAGTGCCGGTTCGTTAGATATGAGTTTGAAAGCCATAGCTGAATGAGATACCTAGCCTTTTTTGTTTTATATTTTTCTGCATTTGTTGCTTTTGCACAACTGCCAGATACTTCCTCAAAAGTGGAAAGGTATAAGCCATATATCTTCATCTTTGAAAGAGGTGGTAAGCAAATTATATTTGAACGAGGTGAGATGATTGTTTTTCGTTCCAATGGTGAAAGGCAATGGAATGTAGGTTTTATAGAAAGTATAGAACCTGCTTATTTGAACCTATTGGTAAATAATACGCCTATTCAATTCACACCTGCCGATATTTCAGCAGTAAAGTTTAAAAAGTACCGACCTTATTCAGGTTTAGTTCAAGCTGGTGCAGGTATTTTGCCAGTGGCTGGTGTAGGCTATCCGCTTATTGCGCTGATAAATTCATCAAGTGGGCCTAGTGTTTATTATACAAGTGCTGGATTACTTGCTGGTGGTTTACTATTGCAATTGGTAACTATGCCTAGGCGGTTGAAAGTTACCAATGGTTGGAAAGGCCAAATAGTACAAGCCGATGGCGTATTCTATCGGACAAAAATTTCTGGCTTCGATAAACCGTAAGTTTATTTAACCTCTTCGTAATCTATATACTCCCCTTGGTTATCGCTAATCAGGGGTTTTGTTGTTTTAGCGTTGGTGTTATTAGTTTTTTGACTTTTGTTTGCTTGCTGCTGCTCTTGTGCTTTGCGGAATGTATCGTAAGGGTTGCCGCCCATTTTAAATACCTTTTTATACACTACATACCTGAGTATGAATGGAAATACATACCAAAACAGAATATAGAATAGTGCTATAAAGGCCAGAAACTTTAACATAGGTATTTTTAGCTTATGCTTATATAACGTAAATATTAAGCCAAAGTTAGGTCTTTATACAATAATTATTCACGGTTGCCATTTTTCCTTTACATTTGCTATTCACTGATAATCTACTTTCAAGTCTTAAAATACCGTTCAGTATGTCTTACTTGTTTACTTCGGAGTCTGTTTCCGAGGGGCATCCCGATAAAATAGCAGACCAAATTTCTGACGCCATTCTTGATGCTATGCTTCAGCAGGATGCTGAAAGCCGTGTAGCTTGTGAAACAATGGTTACAACAGGTTTGGCTGTAATAGCAGGCGAAGTAAAAACTAACGCCTATGTTGAAATTCACGAAGTTGTTCGCCATACCATTGATGAAATTGGCTACAACAATAGCGATTATTGCTTTGATGCTAAAAGTGTTGGTATTTTAAATACCCTCCATAGCCAAAGTGCAGATATTGCACGTGGTGTTGATGAAGGCGAAGAAAAAGAACAAGGCGCTGGCGACCAAGGTATGATGTTTGGTTATGCCACTACGGAAACGGAAGAGTATATGCCGATGGCATTGGCTTTCTCTCACCGTTTGGTAGAGCGTTTAGCATACATCAGAAAGAACGAAAGTAGCCTTATGCCTTACTTACGTCCTGATGCTAAAAGCCAAGTAACTATTGAATATAACGATAACAACCAACCTGTAAGGGTTGATACCATTGTAATCAGTACCCAGCACGATGAACCTACTCCAAATGCTGGTGAAAGTCAAGCTGCTGCCGATGCTCGTTTTGCAGCCCAATTAACTGAGGAAATGAAGAAACATGTAATTGCTCATGTTATTCCTGCTCACTTGATTGATGCAAACACAAAGTATTTCGTAAACCCAACTGGTAAGTTCGTGATTGGTGGACCACACGGCGATAGCGGCCTTACTGGTAGAAAAATTATAGTGGATACCTACGGTGGCAAAGGTGCTCACGGTGGTGGTGCATTTAGCGGAAAAGACAGCAGCAAAGTGGATAGAAGTGCCGCTTACGCAGCCAGACATATTGCTAAGAACTTGGTAGCGGCAGGTGTTGCTACTGAAGTATTGGTGCAAGTTGCATACGCTATTGGTATTGCAAAGCCAGTATCTATCAACGTGAATACTTATGGTACTGCTAAAGTAAAATTGAGTGATGGCGAAATTGCAAAGCTTGTAGATAGCCTATTCGATATGAGACCTAAAGCTATTGTAGATAGACTAGGACTTAAAAATCCTATTTTCGGTCCTACTGCTCGCTATGGTCACTTCGGTAGAAATTCATATACTGCCCCAGTAACCTTAAGCAGAATATCTAAGAAGGTAGAAGCCGATGGTACCATTGTTGAAAGCAAGAAGAACGTTCAAGTTGATGTTCCTTTCTTTACTTGGGAACGTTTAGATTTTGTAGAGCCAATTAAGAAGGCTTTTGGCTTGTAAAACAAGTTATCAAACGCATAATCAAATACCCAAAAGCACCCAAACTAAGTACATTGGTTTGGGTGCTTTGCTTTTAAATGAGGCATGGTAGCCCTATGACCAAAAATCTTGGCTAAATTTGCATAACTGAAAAAGGCTAAACACCGTTTTTAGTAATACACCTACACCAATCAAACACTGAAAATGGCTATACTATTCGACGACTTTAAAAGTTGGAAAGCTTATTGTGCAGACAATAATTTGGCCCTTTATGAACCTGTTTTAGAATATGAAACCACCCAAAAAGGACATGCTCATCAGGATATTACGGATGGTTTGCTCAGGGCTTGGCAAGTAATGAAAGAAGCAGTGCAAACCGGCTTTACGGAAGATATGAAAAGCCGCAGTGGGATGATTGACAATGGTGGGAAGAAAGTAAAAAATAGCCCAATTACTGTGCTTAGTCCTGAATTTCAAATGTTGGTGGCAAGGGCACTTTCAGCAAAGGAAGTGAATGCTTGTATGGGCAGAATAGTTGCTGCTCCAACCGCAGGCGCATCGGGGATATTACCAGGAGTATTGGTAACCTTACAGGAGTTGCACCAAATTGACGATACCAAAATGGTAGAGTGTTTATTGGTGGCAGCAGGCATAGCCCTTATTATTGAGCAGAATGCCTCATTGGCGGGTGCCGTAGGTGGTTGCCAAGCAGAAACAGGATCAGCAGCTGCAATGGGTTCAGGGGCTATTGTATATGCTCTTGGTGGTAATGTAACACAAGTATTTAATGCAGTAGCTATCACAATACAATGTATGCTAGGCTTGGTTTGCGATCCTGTAGCTGGACTTGTAGAAGTCCCTTGCGTGGTGAGGAATGCCTCGGCAGCAGCCATTGCTTATAGTAGTGCACAAATAGCTATCAGTAATGTAGATAGCGTAATACCAGTAGATGAGTGCGTTTCAGCGATGGGTGAAATAGGCCAAAGCATGGAATCGCGCTATAAAGAAACCGCTCTAGGTGGTTTGGCAGCAACCCTTACGGGCAATGCCATTGCAAAAAAAGTATTGATTCACGATATTGAAATCATTGACGAAGGAGAAACAACTTAATATTGAAGATTTCATCATTTTTAAAAATGATGATTTTGTGGCCATTAACAAGCCACCACACGTAAGCACCTTACACGAACGCCAAGAAGGCGCTGGTAAAGGCATTTTGGAATTGCTCAAAGAAGTTTTTCCAGATGTGCAAATGTGTCATAGACTAGATAAGGAAACGAGCGGTGTGCTTTTAGCAGCCTTAAATCCTGAAGCCTACAGACACGCTAGTATGGCTTTTGAACATAGGGAAGTAACTAAGATTTACCACGCTGTAGTAGGCGGCATTCACGATTTGAAGGGTGTTCAGGTTTTACTGCCTTTACTTTCATTACCAACAGGTATTGTAAAAGTAGATAAGCTGAACGGTAAAGAATCTGAAACTATCTTCAATTCTATTGAAGTTTACCGCAACTGTACATTGGTAGAGTGCTATCCAATTACAGGACGTATGCACCAGATAAGGGTGCACCTTAGTTATTTAAAGGCACCTATTATTGCCGACCATACTTATGGCGGTAAAGATGTATTCCTTTCAAAAATTAAGAAGAAGTTCAATCTGAAAAAGGATACCGATGAAGAGCCATTAATTAAGCGAGTGGCATTACACGCCTATGCCTTGAACATTCCATTACTAAATGGCGAACGCCAGATGATTGAAGCTCCCTATCCTAAAGATATGAGAGCCCTAATCAATCAGCTTGAAAAAAATAGATAGTTGTAATGCGGGTTGCCCTTTTTCTTGCACGTAGGTACTTTTTATCGAAGCAAAAAACTTCCTTTATCAATATCCTAAGCATCATAGCAATGCTAGGATTGGCTACAGGAACTGCTGCCTTGGTTATTGTATTGAGTGCATTTAATGGTATGCAAGGGCTTATACGTGGCATGTATGGGACCTTTGATCCTGATTTGAAAATTGTGGCAGCCGGAGGTAAATCGTTTCCTGCCGATAGTAGTTTCTTTAAAAAGGTAAAGCAAGCTGCACCAAGTGGTACTATTACCAAAGTAGTAGAAGATAATGCTTTAGCCCTTTACCAACAAACCCAAAGAGTGGTTAAAGTAAAAGGAGTTACTGAGGCATTTTTACAACAAAGGGGTTTTCAGGAGTCAGTTTTAGGAGGGCGACCAATACTTTCAGATAGACATATAGATTTGGCTTTAGTTGGTGCGGGTATCTATGCTGATATGGGTATTTCTATCGATAATCCTGTTGATCCGTTACAGGTTTGGTACCCGAAAGGCGGCAAAAAAGTAAGTCTGAATCCGAATACTGCCTTTAATAAAAGTGCACTTACAGTTGGAGGTGTTTTTTCAGTTCAGCCAGAATACGATCAGCAATATGTAATTGTGCCTTTCGCTTTTGCAGAGGAACTTTTTGAGTTAGAAGGACGATTAAGTGCGCTAGAACTTCGGTTTAAGAATGATGAGGAAGTTAGCATAGCCCAAACTAAGCTGCAAGCAAACCTTGGCGATAAATTCAAAGTGCTCAATCAGGATGAACAGCATGCCGATTTACTTAAAATCTTAACTATTGAAAAGCTGTTTGTTTTCTTGGCACTGAGTATCATCCTGCTCATCGCTAGCTTCAATATTTTTGTTGCTCTTAATATGCTAGTACTTGATAAGCAAGACGATATCAGGATACTAAAGGCAATGGGTGCTAATGAGTTCTTTATAAAGGCGGTATTCAGCTCTAACGGAATGCTTATTGCATTTTCGGGGGCATTTTTGGGAATGGCTATTGGGTACTTAGTTTGTTTTTTACAGCAGCAGTATGGGTTAGTATCGTTAGGTTTTAACAATGGACAACCAACCCCTTATCCAGTACTTATGCAATGGTCTGATTTCTTTGCTATTGCCTCAACCATTGTAGTGATTGGAATTATTGCCACCATAGGACCAGCAAATAAGGCAAGTAAGCTAAGTTTCCGCAAGGCATAGAGATACTTTTTTCAGTGACCAATTTTGCTTCCATAACCCAGCAAGAGATCATTAGGCTATTAGATAGTTATGATGCTTTAGTAGTTCGTGATTTATTGATACAAGAGTATGGCTATGTACCTTTGGAGGGATCAGGATTTTCTGAAAATGGGGCATATTTTATTCACCCTATTGATTGGCCAAAGCCAGATATTTCAAGTGCCAAGTTATGTTGGCCAGCTATGGAGAAACAAGGTTTGCAGTTTATAGGGTTAAATGGTCCAAATGATATTAAATACTATGATGGTTTGCTGGATGGTAAACCATGTGAACTTAAATTTTACAAGCCTGAAATTGTACTTTCTGAAGAAAAATTAGTTAAGAAAATTAAAAGTAAAATGTCAGAGGCTAATAGTCAAGGTGCTTATACTGTTATTGTTGTTCTAGATTTAGAAGACTATAAATATGATTGGACCAAGATTCAGAGTCGAATAGATGGCACTATTTCAACCAATTTTTCTAAGCTTAAAAAGTGTATTCTATTAAAAAGATAAAGGCATCGTTTAGATGCCTTTCGCGGAGCCCTAAAGGCCCGTCTTTTAAAGACGCTGACCATTCAAGGCGATTATTCAGTATACAAATATAACAACGAAATTACTTCTTTCAAACGGTTGTAATAATTTCAGCATTTCGCTAGGGTTTTAAAAACGGAAAAGGCACCATATAATGATGCCTTAACTTGGAGCACTAAAAGTCCACCTTTATTTGGCGCTGCCCATCAATGCTGATTCAGTTCGCAAATTTATTAAGGAAGTCACGTATTTCAAGTAGTTGAAAATAACTTTTAAATTCCAAGTCATTTGTTTTTACATCTTCAATAAAACCACAAAAGGAGCTATCGTTAGATAACTCCTTCTGTTTGGCTAAGGAGGTTCCACCATCTGGTGCTGTCACCCCCTCAATTACAGTTCACAAAACTAGTATTGAATCCTATTATTTCAATACTCGTTTTTAGTCTATTGATATAGGGGCACTTGCTCCACTACTATCTACTACTGATTTGGTGCTATCTACAGTTGAAGTATCCTTTTTAGGGTAGAAGGTAGGACAAATATATTTGCGGGTAATAGGCACAGTTGCCTTTGGGAAGTAACCCATTGTAATGCCGAGGCTTTTATCGGCATATACTTTTTCCATAAAGCGGCCATAAACGGGTAAGGCAGTCTTGGAACCTTCGCCCATACGAAGGTTACGGAAGTGAACGGCACGTTCATCGGCACCGGTCCATACTCCCGCTACTAGATCTTTACTAAGACCAATAAACCAACCGTCCGAATTGTTTTGAGAGGTACCTGTTTTACCTGCTAGTTCATTACCTCTGAAAATGTTAAAGGAGAATAAGCCTTGGGCTGTTCCTTGAGGTTCTTGCAAAGTTCCTTTGAGCATATACACCATTAACCATGCAGATTCCTTTGTTAATGCTTTACGCATTTTAGGGGTAAATTCTTTAATGATTTTACCGTTTCTATCTTCTATACGGGTGATCAGTTGTGGTTCTAGCCAAGTACCTTCATTGATGAATGTACTATATGCACCCACCATTTCATATAGGTTTACATCGTAAGGACCAAGACCAATGGATGGCATAGGTTTCAGATAGTTACTATCAATACCGAGTTTAACGGCATAATCCATTACTTTTTGCGGACCTACCATCATAGTAAGTTGTGCAGCAATGGTATTGATTGAACGTCCCATACCGTGGCGAAGGGTCATATTCATACCCGAGAAGTTTCCATTTGCATTGCCTGGCTTCCAATGTTTATGGAGCATAATGCCAGCAGAATCTTCATCATATTCAATATCAATCCACTTGTCTTGAATTTTGAAGCAAGGAGAATACCCTTGGTCAATCGCAGCAGCATAAACAAATGCCTTAAAGGTTGAGCCTGGTTGCCTGCGGCTTTGCTTTACGTGATCGTATTGGAAATGGTTATAGTCAACACCGCCAACCCAAGCTTTTATTTGCCCAGTTTTTGGGTCCATAGCCATTATGCCCGAATGTAGTAAACGCTTATAATACCTGAGCGAATCATAACTACTCATGATTACTGTATCGCCTTCAGGTTTTTTCCAATTGAAAAGCACCATCTTTTTTGGTGTATTCAAAATAGCATTTACCGATGCGGTATCCTTTTTATACTTCTGCATTAAAGCCTTATAAATAGGCTCCCTAGTCATTAGGCGTTCAATAAAGCCAGGTATTTCGTTGTTATCGTCATCTACCCAAGGATTTTGACCTTGCCAATGGTTATCGAATTTACGTTGAAGGTCTTTCACGTGCTCACGAACTGCTTCTTGGGCGTGAGTTTGAAAGCGGGTATCAATACTTACAAATATCTTTAAACCATCGGAGTAAATATCTCGGTCGTTTTCTTCGCCCCAAGCCTCTAATTGCTCGGTAAGTTCTTTGTTGTAATAGTCTGAAACTCCGTTTGGAGTATTCTGCGGACGGTAATTAAGTGCAATTGGCTTTTGTGATATTTCTTTGTACTGGGCTGTGGTAAGTAATTTATACTTCACCATTTGGCTTAACACTGTATTTCTTCTTTCTAGTGCTTTGTTATAGTTCCGCATCGGGTTGTAGGAACTTGTAGCCTTTAACATCCCGATAAGTAAGGCTGCCTCTTCAATCTTTAAACTATCTGGCGAAGTATTAAAGAAAGTACGTGCAGCGGTTTTTACACCATAGCTATTCAAACCAAAATCTACCGTATTCAGGTACATGGTTATGATTTCTTGCTTGGTGTAGGCTTTTTCAAGTTTGATGGAAACTATCCACTCCTTACTTTTTGTAATAATGGTACTTAAGCCTGGTACTTTGCCTAATAAACCTTTCTTTTCTCTTCTCCTGGTTTTGAAGAGGTTTTTGGCTAGCTGTTGGGTAATAGTACTACCACCTCTGGAATCGCCTTTGGCAAGATAGTAGAGGATTGAAACGGTTGCTTCAGGATCTATACCGCTATGTTCATAAAAGCGGATATCTTCAGTAGCCAAAAGAGCCTTGAACATCCAAGGCGAGATGTTGCGGTATTCAACTGGTGAGCGGTTCTCTCGGTAATATTTGCCTAGGAGCACACCATCTGAACTGTAAATTTCGCTTGCTTGGTCTAGCTTAGGCTTTTGCAGGTCTTCAAGGGAAGGGGTTTTGCCAAATAACCCTAAAAGATTAACATCTACAGAAAAGAAAAACAGAAAAATAAGTGCCACAATCCATAAAAAGCCTCGGTAAATATTACCTACCATAACCCAAGGCCCACGCATTCCCTTGCGAGTTGTTGCAAAGGGTGTGGTTTTCCGCCAAAAAGTACCCAAAGCACTTTTTATGATGGTCCACCATTGCAAGAGTCGGTCTTTGAGCACAGAGTTATAAGGTATTTGGTGTGGTATTCAAATGGGGTGCTTATAGAATTGCTTAACTTAATTAAGCTAACTTATTATCAGGCGTTGGGAAAACGATTGTAGGCTTATGTGACTTAGCTTCTTCAAAATCCATTGAACAATAGCTAATTACAATTACTACATCGCCAACTTGTACTTTTCTTGCAGCTGGACCATTCAAGCAAATAACACCTGAACCTCTTTGTCCTTTAATTACATAGGTTTCAAAACGTTCGCCATTATTAATGTTAACAATCTGAACCTTTTCATTTTCAATGAGGTTAGCGGCATCCATTAAATCTTCATCAATGGTAATACTACCGACATAATGAAGTTCTGCTTGGGTTACTGTAACCCTATGTAATTTCGATTTTAGTATTTGAATAACCATTTCAGGTAAGTAAGTATGGTATTGCTGCCGTAAGCTATCAGCGCAAAATAACACAAATTATTAGGTAATAAGGTTGGTTTGGCTTCAGCAAATCTATAAAACTGTGTAAGGTTAAGGAATTGGAAGGATTAAATATCCCGTTAAACCTTGAAAATGAGGTTATCAATTAGCCTAACTTCTCCAATAAAGCAGGCAATACAAATAGCAATTTCCACTGCTTCTTCCACATATTTGATTGGTTGTAAGGAATGGGCATTTACAACTTGTAAGTATTCAGTATTTGTGATTAGACCTTGGTTACGCTCCAAGACAGAATTTGCCATCAGTAAAGCCTCTGAAATAGATGTTCCCTTTTTGATTTTGGAAGCTGTATCAGATAATACTTGGTAAATGATGCCAGCTTCATTACGTTGGATTTCTGTAAGTCTGGTATTGCGAGATGATAATGCTAACCCGTTGCTTTCTCTTATAGTAGGGCAGGGGATTATGCTAAGGGGCATATCCAAATCGGCTACCATGCGTTCAATTACCCTTACTTGCTGTAAGTCTTTTAAGCCAAAAAAGGCTTTAGCTGGCTGAACAATATTGAAAAGCTTACCTACTACAAGTCCTACTCCGCTAAAGTGTCCTGGTCTGTTAGGGCCTTCCATTACTTGGTTTAAACTCCCAAAGTCGAGAGTTAAAGTCGCAGTCGAGCCATACATTTCTGCAGCATTTGGGGCAAAAAGTAATTCAACACCTGCTGCTTTAAGTAATTGGATATCGGCGGCTAAGGTTTGAGGGTACTTTTCAAAGTCAGATGGATTGTTGAATTGCAGTGGATTAACAAAAATACTAACCACTACCAAATCAGATACCTTTTGTGCTTCTTCTATTAAAGCCAAATGCCCTTTGTGTAATGCACCCATAGTAGGCACAAATCCTATAACGGCATTATGGTGTTCAGATCTCCAGGTTTTTACTTCTTGTTTGGTGTATGCAATTACCATCTGAGGGCGGTTTATTACAAAAGGAAAGAGCAAAAGTGTAATGTTTTACTACTAACCACAAATAAAAATATCGGTATTTTTAATGTTGCTAGCCTAAGAATTGCACAAATACCAGTAAAAATGGCACTTTCTGAGGTAGATAGCTAAGTTAGATGTATGAAATATTGAAAATTTTGTGTTACTTTTGTAATCCTTTTCATTTGAAGGATGTTATAACATACTTCTGCGTGCTTATGTCAAAACTACGTATCCTCTACGTTGCTAGTGAAATTCAACCCTTCCTTCAAACCACAGCAGTAGCCGATTTCATTAGAAAGTTACCTCAGGAAATGCAAGACCGAGGTATGGAAATCAGAATACTAGTTCCTCGTTTTGGGTTAATCAATGAAAGAAAGAACCGTTTACATGAAGTAGTTCGCTTAAGCGGAATCAATATCTCAGTAGGTGAAGAAGAAAAGGCTTTAGTTATTAAAGTTGCCTCTATACCAAATGCAAGATTACAAGTCTATTTCATAGATAATGAAGATTACTTCCACCGTAAATCGGTATTTGAAGATAAGGATAACCGTTTTCACGAAGACAATGATGAGCGCGCAATTTTCTTCTGTAAAGGAGTGTTAGAAACAGTTAGAAAGCTAGGATGGGCACCTGATATTGTGCATTGTTACGATTGGATGACAGCCCTTATACCGCTTTATCTGAAGACTACCTACAAAAAAGACCCTATTTTTAAGGAAGCTAAATCTATATTCAGCATCTATAACAATACCTCTTTTACCCATAAGTTTGACTTTGCTTCTTTAATTGACAAAGTGAAGATGATGGATATTGAAGACGATATGTTAGCACACTTACGTGAAGGCGATTTTAATGGCTTTATGCGTATGGGTATGACTTATGCCGATGCAATAGTTAGAGCAGAGGGAGAATATAACGACGATTTAAAGCGTTTAATCACAGAAGTAGAGCTTTCTAAGGCCATAGAGTGCATAGAAGATACTGAAAACGCAGAATGTTACGACAAATACCATGACCTTTATACCAAACTTACAAGCTGTTAATTCAATTATTAAAGGCTTAGTAATTAGTTCGTTATCCCTTTTTCTATGGGCTTGTAACGAAACATCTGAATTAGGTATTGATACACTTCCTACTAGCGATAGAGGAAGTGTATCGTTTACGGAGTATTCAGATATTAATACTACTACTATTTTGTTAGATTCTGTACTTGCACCTACTGGTCAGGTATTTATGGGGAAGTACCAAGACCCAGAATTAGGACAAGTAACTATGGAAGGCTATATGGCACTTAGAACCAATGCCAATCTTAGTACCTTTCCAACAGGTGCAATTTATGATAGCACCATTTTTAGATATGGTATTGAAAGCGAATACGGCGATACTACCAGAGTGCAAGTTATTTATGTGCATATGCTTTTAGATACCTTGCCAATTAAGAATTACTACGCATTTGAAAGCAGCAATTATGCCCAAGTGCCAATAGATACTTTTAGGTTTAAGCTTTCAGATGCCAATGGATATTTGAGCAAAAAGCTAAATAACTTAGGGAAGCGCATTTTTGATGCAGGAAGCCCTATTCTTACTAGCGTTCAGCAGTTTAATCAGAACTTTAAAGGGATTGCCTTCGTACCTGACGGCGGTAACTCAGCTGTTTTTTCTATAGATACAGATATAAGTACCGAATTATCAGTATTTTATCATACAGCTACTGATAGCACTAAGAAAAGCATAAGCTTCTTATTGAATACCGATAACATTCATTTTTCTAATGTTAAAACGCAATATTCAGGCGGTTTAGCCAGCCTTAGAAACTATGGCGACACTGTGGGTTCATTTGCTGCGGGAGGTAAGTTTTATATTAGTTCAATGAGAGGATTGAGAACATTGGTTCAAATACCAGATTTGGCTAAGATTAAATCAGAACTAAATGGCAGAATTGTAGCCAAGGCAGAATTGATTTTTAAGCCTATTAACTATGCTTTCCCTTACATTACCAACAGAGGTATAGTAGGTGCCATTAACAATGGTAAAAATAGGTTTTTAAAGGATGCAAATGGCTTAACTCAGTTCGTGTATAGCGACCAACAATTGGTATCGGCATATTCTGCTGGAGCAAGTTTGAATAGCTTCAGCGCATTTTTTCCAATTACTAGTAATGCCTGGGAAATGAATATTACTACCTATGTAAATGAGATAATGGTGGGCAAAAGAGCCAATTCAGGGTTTATTTTATTCCCGTTATCGTTTACTGGTGAAGCACCTAGGCGTACTGTGTTTGCCGCAAATAACTATTCAGATGCCGCTTTACGACCTAAATTAAGGATATATTACATCAAACCTTAACAGGAAATACATATTGCTCCTTCTGTGAATTATGCTTTAAACAGCTACATTTGCCTAGAAAATTAACTTCAATACTTAAGGAACACTCAAAATGTGCGGAATTGTTGCCTATGTTGGCCATCGCCAAGCTTACCCTATTATCATAAAAGGCTTGAAGCGTCTTGAATATCGTGGATATGATAGTGCCGGAATAGCATTATTAAACGGTGATTTAAGCGTTTATAAGAAAAAGGGAAAGGTTAGCGACCTTGAAGATTCTTTAGATCCAAAAGATCTTGAAAGTACTATTGGGATTGGCCATACACGTTGGGCAACTCATGGTGAGCCTAACGACCTTAACGCACACCCACATTATAGTTCTAACGGACAACTTGCCATTATTCACAATGGTATAATTGAGAACTATATTGCCCTTAAAAAGGAATTAGAAAGCCGCGGGCACGTTTTTAAAAGCCAAACCGATTCAGAAGTTTTCATCAATTTTATTGAGCAAATATTTACTGATCTGAATTGCGATTTGGAAGAAGCTGTTCGTATAGCTTTACAAAAGGTGGTAGGTGCTTACGCTATCGTAATTTTAGATAAGAATGCTCCTAATCAACTAATTGCAGCCCGTAAAGGTTCGCCAATGGTATTGGGTATTGGCGATAATGAGTTCTTAATTGCTTCAGACGCTACACCAATTATTGAATATACAAAAAAGGTAGTGTATATCAATGATTATGAGATAGTTTCTATAAAGGATGGTGAACTTAGCATTAAAAATATAAATGCAGAAACCACACAACCATATATTCAAGAGCTAGACCTAAGGTTAGATGCTATTGAAAAGGGCGGCTTTGAGCACTTTATGCTTAAAGAAATTTTTGAGCAGCCCCGTTCTATTGCCGATTGCTTAAGAGGCAGAATGAATGCTCAAACTGGTCATTTAGTACTTGGTGGACTAATAGAGTACAACAATAAAGTAATGAATGCCAATAGATTCCTGTTTGTAGCTTGTGGAACAAGCTGGCACGCGGCTCTTGTGGCGGAATATATATTTGAGGAACTGACAAGAGTACCTGCTGAGGTTGAATACGCTTCAGAATTTAGGTACAGAAACCCAATTGTGCACGAGGGCGATGTTATTTTCGCTATTTCACAATCAGGTGAAACTGCTGATACCCTTGCTGCAATTGAATTGGCAAAAAGTAAAGGTGCTATGATTTATGGCGTTTGTAATGTGGTAGGTTCATCTATTGCAAGGGCATCACACGCAGGTTCATATACCCACGCAGGTCCTGAGATTGGTGTAGCTAGTACTAAGGCATTTACTGCTCAGGTTACGGTACTTACCATGATGGCCCTTTTAATTGCTGAAAAGAAAGGTACTATTACTGCACAGCGTTTCCATCAGTTAATTACTGAACTGGAAAATATCCCAGCAAAGGTAGAACGTGCTTTAAAGTCAAATGACTATATAGCAGAATTGGCTTCTGAGTATGTAGATTCAACTAATGCCCTATACCTAGGACGTGGAGTAAACTTCCCTGTTGCCCTTGAAGGCGCATTGAAGTTGAAAGAAATTAGCTACATACACGCAGAAGGTTATCCTGCAGCTGAAATGAAGCACGGTCCTATTGCATTGATTGATGAAAACATGCCTGTTATTTTCATTGCAACTCGAGATAGTGGCTATGAGAAAATTGTTAGCAACATTCAAGAAGTGAAAGCCAGAAAAGGTAAGGTAATTGCTATTGTAACTGAAGGCGATACTTTAATTCCAACTATGGCAGACCATATTATTGAAGTGCCAGATACCGATGAGCTTTTAAGCCCATTGTTAAATGTAATTCCTTTGCAGTTGTTTAGCTATCACGTAGCTGTTTTGCGTGGTTGTAATGTAGATCAGCCTCGTAACTTGGCTAAATCGGTAACGGTTGAATAATTTGAAATAAATAAAACATGAAGGCCTCTGCTAATAGCAGGGGCTTTATGTTTAAAAGGCATAATAGAAATTTAAAAGGCGTACTTGTTCTTGCGTACATTCGTTTATAATGCAGTAACTTCGCCACGGTAAAAAAATAAAAGCATAGCTACAAACTACAATAATGTCAGTATTCGATTTTTTCAAGAAAAAGCCAGCCGATACATCTAAGCCTAAAACCCTTTGGCAAGCATGGGGCGACCCAATTTTATTTGCAGTTGTAGCTGCTACTATAATTAGGTGGATGCTTTTAGAAGCCTTTACCATACCTACAACATCAATGGAAAGTTCGCTTATGGCAGGCGATTTCCTATTTGTAAGTAAAATGCATTATGGGCCACGTACCCCAATGACTCCTTTACAAATTCCATTGACCCACCAAACCGTTCCAGTTTTAGGATTTAAGAGTTATAGTACGCTTCTTCAACTGCCAATGAAACGCCTATGGGGTTTTTCAGAAGTTACGGCAGGCGATGCAGTGGTATTTAATTACCCTGGCGAATTAGAATATCCTGTCGATTTACGTACCAATTATATTAAACGTTGCGTAGCGGTGGCTGGTGATACCGTTCAAGTATTGAATAGAGAACTTCTGGTTAACGGCAAGTCTTTTATGCATCCTGAAAGGCTGCAGCATGGTTATGTAGTTACCTTAAAGAAACATGAACTAATTACTCAAGAACAATGGACAGAGCTAGATGTTACTGAATATGAAGATCTTGGTAATGGGGATGTGTATGAAGCATTCCTTACCGATAAAATGTTAGAAAAACTAAAATCAATGCCAATTGTTGCTTCAGTTGTCCCTGTAATTCATCAACCAAAGTATGTTGTAATTACTCGTGGAATAATTACTAATGAAGAATGGGCAAGTTTAGGTGTAATTGATGTTGAAATGATAAGAAGGGATACTGGTTATTATGCTTCCTTAACACCTGAGTCTTTTGAAAAGGTAAAACAATTACCAATTGTTAAATATATAACTAAAGATATTTTTCCTCAGAATGTAAAGTTCAATTGGTCAATAGATTTCTTTGGGAAACTTTGGATTCCTAAAGAAGGTGTAACAATTCCAATGACTGAAGAGAATCTGATTTTGTATGGTAATACTATAGTTAATTACGATAATGTTGGACATACAGCAATGCAAAATGGTCAACTTTATGTAGATGGTAGCCCAGTTAAAGAATACACTTTCAAACAAGACTATTATTGGATGATGGGCGATAACCGTCATAACTCATCGGATAGTAGGTTTTTTGGTTTTGTACCTGCCGATCATATTGTAGGTAAGGCTGTATTTGTTTGGCTTGCTTTGAATAAGAGTGAAAAGAACAATCGTTCTGTCCGTTGGGAAAGAATGATGAGAACTATCAAATAATATTAGTTGCTAGTTCAAATACTTCTTTTAAAACTTAATGAGGCTAAAGTTTCAGCTTTTAAGGCATCGATTTAAAATATATCTGGGATTAATTCTTGGGTCTATTTTTACTATCTTAATTAGTTTTGATCAGTATAATATTCCTACCACTTCTATGGAAGGAACCTTGCGAGCTGGCGATTTTATTTTTGTTAATAATTGGAGTTATGGCTATAGGTCGCCCATAACATTATTAAAAATCCCTTTAGTTACTGAAAGGTTAGCAGGGCATTTTAATATTCATTTGTATTCTTCATCAATTCAATTAGATGGAGGTAGGATTTTTGCCTTTAGTAAAGTGAAGCATAACGATGTTATTGTATTTAATTACCCTGGAGATTTAGATTTTCCGATAGATTTTAGAACTCGATTTATTAAGCGTTGTGTTGGTTTGCCAGGCGATACTATACAAATAGTGAACCGCGATCTTTTTGTAAATGGTAAACTAGCAGCCAAGCCAACAAATATGCAACATGGCTATTTTATAGTTTCAAAAGATACTATAACGCCAGCGCAATGGACCTCTGTTGACGTTACAGAATATGAACCAATGGATAATGGCACTAGCTATTATACTTATTTAACTGATTGGCAATTTGAGCAAGTAAAAAAATGGGCTGAAGTTGAAACTATTGATCCTGTAATAACAAAGCCTTTTGGACAAGGAGTTGACTCAGTTGATGCAATTGAAGACCCTAACTCTGTTTTTCCGTATCATAACAAGTTTAATTGGTCGAGCGATTATTATGGTAAACTATGGATTCCTTATGAAGGTGCAACTATAAAACTTACTGAAGAAAACTTGATTTTGTATGGCAATACTATTGCTAATTACGATAACCCTAAACATGCCCAGTACATTCTAGGTCAATTATTTATTGATAATAGGCCAGTAAGTACCTATACCTTCAAACAAAATTATTATTGGGTAATGGGCGATAATCGGCATAACTCATCCGATAGTAGGTTTTTTGGATTTGTGCCTGAAAATCATATTATTGGCAACGCAAAGTTCATTTGGTTTTCCAAAAACCGTAGCCATAAGAATAATAGAAGTTTTAGACTTGAACGTATTTTTTTAGGGATTGAGTAGGGTCGTTGATATTGATTTAATTGTCCTGCTTTAATTACAACATTGTTTTTTGTTCCTTAATTTGGTATTCCTAACCATCCTTTTAACAAGCCAAATTATGGTTATGCACTTTTGGAAGTGCAGTTTCAATTGAGTTTTGACCATTAAGAAGTGCAGTTTAGGGTTCAAATTGCATAATAGGATCTACAAAATAGCCTATAAGTCCCCAAGTCTAATAATAAGAATATTTTTTAGTAAGGTTATATCCTTACTTTATGTACCTTTGTAAGGTTATAGCCTTACAAATATGGATATTTTAACTTTAAAGCAGCTCGATCAATTGCTAGTAAATGCCAGAGTTTTGGATACTAAAGGTTTGGAGAAAAAAAGCTGGCTTTCACTAGTGAGGAAAGCCTTGGGAGTATCTCAGGAACAAATTGGTTTTAAATTGGGAATTACAAAACAAAGTGTAGCTGAACTTGAAAAACGGGAGCGAGAAGGTTCAATAACTATAAGGACATTGGAAAATGCTGCTGATGCATTGGATATGAAGTTAGTTTATACCTTAGTACCTAAAGATGGGTCGCTAGAACAATTAGTTGAAAGGAAAGCCCGGGAACTTGCAGTTCAAATTGTAAGTCGTACTTATAATACAATGGCTTTGGAAAACCAGGCTGTTTCAGTTAGTAAGTTTAACGCTTTAGTAGAGGAAAGGATAGTTCAAATAAAAGCCGATTTACCCAAAGCTTTATGGAATTAAATTGGAACTACGATCAAGGGCAAACTCCTTTAGATGACGATGAAAAGGAAGGTTTAAAACTAAAGCAATTATTAACAAAAGCTGACCTAGATTTAGCTGAACAAAAGTCAATTGAATTAGCTATTCTGTGGAGCCTTGGACTTAACCTTTCAGCTGACAAATTACTAACTGAAGCCTTCATAATAAAGGTTCATAAACAAATGTTTAAGAGTGTTTGGGAGTGGGCTGGTGTTTACAGAAAAACCGATAAAAATATTGGTGTTGATAAATGGACTATTTTAACTGAGTTGAAGTACCTTTTAGATGACACAAAGTATTGGATTTCTAATAATACATTTTCGTCAGATGAAATCGTTATTCGGTTTAAGCATAGGTTAGTTTCTATTCATTGTTTTCCAAATGGTAATGGTAGGCATAGTCGATTAATGGCTGATATACTTATAAGCCAAGTGTTTAAGTTGGAGGTTTTTACTTGGGGCTCAAAGGCAAATGACACTCCTGAACTACAACGCAGCATGTATTTAAAAGCACTTAGAGAGGCTGATAATGGCAATTATAATCCTTTGGTGATTTTTGCAAGGTCGTAATTACCCTGAATTGGTTGGGTAGGCAACCCAATTTTCCGGATGAGTTCAGCTGATTTTAATGCTTGGTCTTTAAAAAAGACCTTCCCACTAATAGCAATAGCTGCTTCTTCTAAAGTTAGGTCTTTCCATTTACGACCTATGAATGGGTCAACTTTCTTTTGCATAAAGATAAATTATTCCAAAATATAATCCTCCCTTACAACCTGCGCATTACCTTTTCTACCATCATGGTTTTCCAAGTGGCAAAATCGCCAGCGATAATGTGTTTGCGGGCTTCACCTACTAGCCATAGGTAAAAACTAAGGTTCTGGATACTGGCTATTTGGAGTCCTAATAGTTCTTCTGCTTGAAAGAGGTGACGTACATAGGCTTTGGTATAAACTTCGCTATTACCATTCTGTAAGCCTGGATCAATAGGGCTAAAATCTGCTTCCCAACGCTTGTTTTTAATATTAATAATGCCTTCGGTGGTAAAGAGCATACCGTTCCGTCCGTTACGGGTAGGCATTACACAATCGAACATATCTACCCCTAAGGCAATGTTTTCCAAGATATTAGCTGGGGTACCTACACCCATTAAATAGCGAGGTTTATCGGTAGGGAGTATATCGCAAACGAGTTCTGTCATTTCGTACATCATTTCTGCAGGTTCCCCCACAGATAGACCGCCAATAGCATTACCGTCTGCGCCTTTGCTAGCAATGTACTCGGCCGATTGCTTACGTAAATCTTTATAGGTACTACCTTGTACAATAGGGAATAGGGTTTGGTTATAGCCATAATGTGGCTCCGTTTCTGCCAAACGAGCTATGCAACGGTCCAGCCACCTGTGTGTCATTAACATACTTTGGTGGGCGTAGCCGTACTCACAAGGGTAGGGTGTACACTCATCAAAAGCCATAATAATATCAGCCCCAATGGTGCGCTGAATATCCATTACGTACTCAGGAGTGAACTTGTGCCTACTGCCATCAATATGGCTTTGAAAGGTTACACCTTCTTCTTTTATTTTACGAGTTCCACTTAGGCTATACACTTGATAACCTCCGCTATCAGTAAGGATAGGACGGTCCCACCCATTGAATTTATGCAGCCCACCTGCTTCTGATAATACCTTTAAACCTGGACGCAGGTACAAGTGATAAGTGTTACCTAAAATGATTTGCGCCTCAATTTTCTGCTTCAATTCAGCAGTATGTACAGCCTTAACTGTGCCAACTGTACCCACAGGCATAAATATGGGCGTTTGGATGGTGCCGTGGTCAGTAGTGATAACACCTGCACGGGCTTTAGATTGTGGGTCGTGGGCTTGAAGTTGGAAATCCATTACAAAGGAATTGGGGTAAATTTTAAGGAAAGGATAATGCTAAAGATTGGCACTCCCTTATTCTTCCCAAGCCCAAGTAATGCCTGTTTTCATATCTTTAACTGCAATGCCTTGCGCCTTTAGTTTGGCACGGATGGCATCTATTTTAGCATAGTCCTTCGCTTCTTTAGCTTCTTTGTAGAAATCAAGAATGGTGCTTATGAGTTCGCCAGTATCGGCCTTGTCTTCCTCAATCAATCCCAAAATATCAACTATAATTTTGCGGTATTGGGTAGTTAATAACTCAAAAGTTTCTGCTGAAAGCTGCGCAGTTTCAGCTGGTTTTAACTGATACTGATTGATTTTTTTCAGCATTCCGAACAGGTTGGCAATTACTATTGCCGTATTCAGATCGTCTGAAAGGGCCTCGTAGCTATCGGCAACCAATTTTAGTACTTCGTCTTCTGCTTTTTGGTTAAAGGCAACTTCACTTTCAGCTGCATAGGTTAAACCGTGTAGGGCACGTAAGCCATTCATTAAACGGCGGTAGCCTTTGCGGGCTGCTTGCAATGCCTCGTTGCTGAAATCTAAAGTGCTGCGGTATTGTGCCTGCAATATGAAGTAACGGATTGTCATTGGCGTATAAGCCTCTGCCAAAAGGGGATGGTCGCCACTGAAGAATTGCTTAAGGCTAATAGCATTACCTAAACTCTTGCCCATTTTTTGCCCGTTCATTGTAAGCATATTCACGTGCATCCAAGTATTGGCAGGCATATTGCCTTCGGCAGCGGTATGCTGTGCAATCTCACATTCGTGGTGCGGAAATAGTAGGTCTAAACCACCTCCGTGAATATCGAAGGTTTTGCCTAAGTATTTCACGCTCATTGCGCTACATTCCAAATGCCACCCTGGGAAGCCATCGCCCCAAGGACTTGGCCAACGCATAATATGTTCTGGTAAGGCTTTTTTCCAAAGGGCAAAATCTTGTGGATTGCGTTTTTCAGACTGACCGTCCAATTCTCTATGACCGGCAAGGGCATCGTCAAAAACACGTCCGCTTAATAGACCAAACTTTCCATCTTCAGCATATTTCTGATAATCGAAATAAACCGAACCATTGCTTACATAAGCATAGCCTTTATCTAAAATTTGCTGGGTAAGGGCAATTTGTTCTACAATATGGCCAGTGGCTACTGGTTCAATACTTGGCGGAATATTATTTACGGCAAGCATATCGGCACGGAAACTATTGGTATAGGTTTGCACCACTTCCATAGGTTCTAGGCGTTCTAATTTAGCTTGCTTTGCAATTTTATCTTCACCTTCGTCGGCATCGTTTTGCAAATGGCCTACATCGGTAATATTGCGCACATAGCGTACTTTATAACCCAGCTCAGATAAATACCTGATTAGCACATCGAAGGTAATATATGGCCTTGCGTGTCCTAAATGGGCGTGACCGTAAACAGTAGGTCCGCATACATATAGACCAACAAAAGGAGGTTCAATCGGAGAAAAAGCCTCTTTTTTGCGGCTTAGAGTATTGTAAAGTTTGAGCTGTGGCAATTGCATAAGTGCAAAGATACAATTGGTATTAAGATTGCATAAGATACCTTTGCAGAGATTTTCGGAAAAAGCCGAAGAAAAGCTAATAAATGCCACCCATCAGAAACACCAAGCCTTTGGAACAGCACAATACAAGATCTGCCTCACCCTCTTTTTGGGCAAAGGCGAAGCGTATTTTGTGGAAAGTGTTTTTGTGGTTTTTGATTAGTAGCAATGTTTCGGTTTTGGCATTGCGATTTTTGCCTGTGCTGTTCACGCCATTGATGGTAAAAAGGGCTATCGAGAATAAGTTGGCTGGCAAAAAAGTACCTTTTAAGTACGATTGGGTTGCCTTGGAAGATATGTCGCCTAATATGCCAAGAGCAGTTATTACCTCTGAAGACCAGCGCTTTGAAAGCCATAATGGCTTTGATGGCGACGCACTTACCAAGGCTTGGAAACGCTATACCAGTAAACGCCATAAGAAACTGATTGGCGGTAGTACCATAAGCCAGCAAACCGCTAAAAATGTTTGGCTTTTACCGAATAGGAACTTGTTGCGAAAAGCGCTAGAAGCTTATTTTACTGTGCTTATTGAAATTTATTGGCCCAAGGAACGCATTATGGAAGTGTACCTGAACGTAATTGAAATGGGCGATGGTATTTATGGCGCTGAGGCAGCGTGTCAATATTACTATGGGCATTCTGCAAAGCAAATGAGTACAAAGGAAGCAGCTTTGATTGCCGCTGTTCTCCCGAACCCTAGGTTGTATAAAGTCAAAAATCCTACTGCTCGGGTGCGTGGCCGACAAACAAAAATAGCCGCAATCATAAAGCGGCTACCCAAACCAAGTTGGCAAGAAAAGAAGTAGGTTATTGAGCTAGTTCACGCTCTAATAAGATACCGATGTTCATTTCATTATAGGCTAGCCGAGGCAAAACATCAAGACTTGAAACCCGCCAACCATCGGCAGCGAATTTATCTATACATTCTTTCATAAGGGTAATTCTATCTTCTTGCCAGTTACCGAACATCTTTAATTTCGGTTGGAGTACTTCTATATGGTATTCGTACTTTTTCATTTGCGCTTTCATTTTTTAGTAAAACTCTAAAAAAAGCTGATTGCCATTGGCAACAAATAGATTATTGGCTTTATTTACCTTTCCAAAGGCAAAAACTATTTTTAAATGGCTGCATTTCCTACAGATCCTAACGAAGAACTACCAAAGAACCCTAATCATTTGAATGAATCTTCTGATGATAGTAATACCTCAGAGAGTATACAAGATTCTGCTAATAAGGATATTAGTGATAATATTGACTCAAACGCCGAAAGCAATGAGCCAATAGGAAGTCAGTCTTATAATGCTGCGGTGAATGAAGAAGAGTCTGCCGTTGTAGCATCTGAAACTTACAATTCTGAACCTGAGGAAATTGATAATTCTGAAGAGTTTGCACTAGCTTCTGATATTTCAGAGGAAAGTACAACAGCAGCTACAGAAGCGCCTTTGGTGAACAAACGTTACCTATTTGAATTTGAAGGTCGTGGAAACGATTATTTCTTTATTGCTTTCAGAGGGTATGTACTTACAGTACTAACCCTAGGCTTATATTATCCTTGGGCACGAGTACAACGATCTCGCTATATTCTAAATAACCTTTGGTTAGATGGTGCACCATTCGTGTTTGAAGCTACAGGAGAAGAAGTTTTCAAAGGATTTATCAAAGTGTATGCAGTTTTAGCTGCGCTCGGAGGTTTGTATATCTATGCTTTGGTTGCTCAAGATTTTTGGTTACAGACCTTAATGCCCGCAATCTTTTCAATTTTCGGATTAGTAATTACCCCGCTTGCCATACACGGAAGTTTAAGGTATAGAAGTAGTAAAACCAGTTGGAAAGGTATCTATTTTAATTATTCAGGGAGGTTGGGGCCACTTTATGGTCTGTACGTTAAAAATATACTTTTAACCATTTTTACCTTGGGTATTTATGGAAGTTGGGCTAGGGTTAACTTAATGACATTCATAGCCGAAAACCTAAGATTGGGTAACGTAGAGTTTAAATATAAAGGGGAGGGTTCTAAAATCTTTGTAAGGGGATTTGTGACAGGTTTAATATCCTATGGTGTTGCTATGGTGTTAATGGTAATTGTTATGTTTATAATAATAGCAAATGGTAATATGGTTCCTGGTTTTGGCGAGCCAACAGAATCATTTGGTCAAGTAGCAACTATTTTTGTTGTTGTATATTCATTGTTGTTTTTATCAATAATAATTGGAATGGTTAACTTAAAAGTATGGATTATGAAGTATAACCTGAAATCAACTTTATTCAGAGTGGGAAACCATTTAGGCAGGATTGAAGAACATATTGACATAGCCGCTCTTACGCGATTTGAACTATTAAATGGTTTGCTTACTTTAGTTACGCTTGGGGTTGGTGTGCCTTTTGTTACCATTAGGCGAATGCAGAGATATACTGAATTGATCAGTTTTAAGACTGCCATCAACTTTGATAACGTTATACAAACTGGTAAAGAGTACAATGATGCTTTTGGTGAAGACCTTGGCGACCAGTTCGATATTCAACTTGATTTAATGTAAGCTCTATGAAAGGCATTTATTACGATGGGGCTACCTCTAAGCCCTATACTATTGAGTTGGAATATGGACCAGGTTATATCCAGTTCTATTATACCGATAGTTTAGGCAATCAAGTTAACCGGAATGTCCCTGCGAAAAACATACAGAATTGGCTTATTGCGGGTTCTAATACGGTAATTAAAATAGGTGACTTCCCTTACCAAACTATTCAGATTGAAGGTATTCTGGAAAAGGCAGCCATTGAAGATGCTGACCCAAACCGTGCCCCTGTTTATAGGCAATCGTTCAATTACAGCAGTAGCAGGTCACTTTCGTATATGTTTGGGCTGTTTATTGCAATGGGGGTATTCTTGGTATCTCTATACCTATGGGTAGTGCCTTGGGTGGCTGTTCAAATAGCGATGAGTAGTCCGCCGAGTTTTGATAAGAGTCTTGGTGACCCTGCCGCAGTAGAAATTAAAAAGGATCTTAAACAGAATAAGAAGGCATCTGAATTATTAAATGAATTTGCCCGTGAACTAAAATTAGATACGTCTAAATTCTCTCCTAGGCTTACAGTGATTGAAGAAGAAACAGTGAATGCCTTCGCTTTGCCAGGTGGAAATATGATGTTCTATTCTGGCTTAATTGATAAAATGGAAAGCCCTGAGGAGTTGGCAGGAGTACTTGGTCATGAATGGGGACACGTAGTGAACAGACATTCGATTAGGCAATTGGTTTCAAACCTGAGTGCTTTCGTTATCGTATCTGCAGTGCTTGGCGATGCGGGTGGTATTACAGCAGTATTGGTAGAAAATGCCGATGCTATTACCAGACTATCGTACAGCCGAAATATGGAATCGGAATCAGATGATTATGCTATAGAGGTGCTTCATCAAAATAATCTGGACCCGATGGGGGTGAGTAAATCGTTCACCAGATTGAAAGAAAGCAGTAAACCTATCATGATTGATAGTACTGAAGTAAGTATTCCTGAATTCTTAACTACCCACCCAGACATAGAATCTAGAATTTCAACAACCAAGGAAGCTGCTCAGAAAAAGAAAACCAAAGTTGCTGTAAGCCCTGCCCTGCAAGAAATTTTTGATGAGCTGAAGGAAGCGGTTAAGGAAACTGAATAATGGGCAATATTGATCTGCAATTAAGAACTCCCTTAGTTGCCAAGCCAGAAAAACAGTTATTTGAAGTAGGAAGCAAGTTTGTTTCCATAGGTTCTTGCTTTGCAGAAACCATTGGTAGCAAATTGATAAATGCAGAAATTGAATGCCTCAATAATAGTTTCGGAACCGTATTTAACCCGATTAGCTTAGCTCAACTGCTTAGCAATGAACCTCTGTTTAATTTTGAAAACAGATTTTTGGAGAGAGATGGCAGGTACTTTAATTATGGGTTGCCATCGGCTTTGCAAGGAAATAGCATTGAGCAATTATCTGATCAAATAAAATTAGCCAGAACTACCTTTCAGGAAAGATTAGATAATGCCGATTGTCTATTAATTACTCTTGGCACTGCATTAAGTTTTAATTGGGTTACAGATGGCTTTCCTGTGGCTAATAACCATAAACAAGCTGCCGATCTGTTTACAAAGCAAATGCTTTCAGTAGAGGAGATTTTAAATGCATTGGTTCCTGTTTTAAAGGAGATTCTTAAGCAAAATTCTTTGTTAAAAATAATTATTACGGTAAGTCCTGTTCGTCATACCAAACAAGGGATTGAAAATAATTTTTTAAGCAAAAGTATTCTAAGACTAGCAATTGATGCTATTCAAAAAGAACTTGGAGAAAGTATTATTTATTTCCCTGCCTTTGAATTACTCACTGACGATTTACGAGATTATCGTTTCTATGCTGAGGATATGGTGCATCCTTCTCCTGTGGCGGAGGAATATATTTGGCAGTTTTTTCAGCAGACTTTCTGTTCTAATAGCTTACAACAATACATTAGATTGGCCGAAAGCAAACAACGTGCATTAGCCCATAAACCTACCAATACACAGGGCCTTGAATATATGAAATGGCAAAGTTTTATTGCTCAAGTAGATGAACAATTGGCAGCAATGAAACTAAAGTAATTGCTTGATTACTAGCGCATATTGCGCTTTCTGTTCCTCTGATAATCTTCAAATACAAAGTTACCTAGGCCGCCTAAGGTGCTGTAATACGCCTTACCTGAATTAACTTCTGTAAACTGTTGCACAAATTTCTGTAACCACGGATCCGATGCAATCATAAACGTAGTGATAGGAATCTGTAATTTCTTGCATTGTGCAGCAAGTGTAAGTGTTTTATTCAGGATTTTTGTATCTAATCCGAAACTGTTTTTATAATACCTGCCACCTACTTTAATACAGGTAGGTTTGCCATCGGTAATCATAAAAATTTGTTTGTTCTTATTCTTTTGTCGGCGGAGTAAATCCATTGCCAATTCCAATCCCGCTACGGTATTGGTATGGTACGGACCTACTTGCAAATAAGGCAATTCCTTCAGCTTCACTGCCCAAGCATCGTTCCCGAATACGAGAATATCAAGCGTATCTTTTGGGTAGCGGGTTGTAATGAATTCAGCTAGTGCCATCGCTACCTTCTTGGCTGGGGTAATCCTATCTTCACCATACAAAATCATGGAATGGCTAATATCTATCATTAAAACGGTACTGGTAAGGGTCTTAAATTCCTTTTCAGAAACCGTTAAATCTTCTTCAGTAAGGGTAAAATCGCCGATGCCGTGGTTGATTTGGGCAGAACGCAGACTTTCTGTCATATCTATCTGTTCCATACCATCGCCAAAAATAAATGGTCTTCTATCGGAACCTTGCTCATCGCCAAGACCTGAGAAACTAGTTTGGTGGTTACCTGGTCCGCCTTTCTTTAGTTTACCAAATATCTCATCAAAGGCCGATTTTCTAATGGCTTGGTCCATCTTAGAACCTGGGGTAAGTTGGCCTGGGGTAGGTTCTTGCAAGTAGCCTTTGGACTTTAGATCTTCTATAAAATCGCCCATACCGTATTCAGGCGTGGTTATTTTATATTGCTTGTCTAGTTCATTCATCCACGAGAGCGCCTCGCTTACATCGCCACCTGTAATGCTGATAAGCTGTTTGAAAATATCGAACAGTCGCTCAAAATCAGATTTATCTGATTCATCTTGAGGTGTGAAATGCGAAAATCTGTAGCCAATCATAATACTAGAACCCGTGCCAATACATAGTGTTTAGGTAAAGATACAGAAGTCTAAAACTATGCCAAAGCACCATAAAATTTATTGGTAGCAAAAGGCTGCGTAAATTGCGGGATGAGAACCCATTTTCAATCGCTTACCGATGTTATTGTTGCCCTTGCCACGCCACCTGGGGTAAGTGCCCTTGCTGTGATTAGAGTTTCAGGAACCGATGCAATTGCTATTGTGCAGCAAATATGGAAAGGGAAGGCACTCACAGAAATGGCTGGTAATCAGTTTGTTTTTGGGAGATTAGTAGATGAAAATGGGATTATTGATGAAGTTGTAGCCGCCATTTATCGAGCGCCAAAAAGCTTTACTGGCGATGAGATGGTAGAATTGACCACCCACGGCAATATGTATGTGGTGGAGCGTGCTATGCAAGCCTTGATTAAGGTGGGGGGACGTGCAGCTGAGGCAGGGGAGTTTACCAAAAGAGCATTTCTGAATGGGAAAATGGACCTATCGCAAGCGGAAGCAGTAGCCGATATTATCCATGCAGATAGTGCGGCTGCCCACCAAACAGCTATGAATCAGCTACGAGGAGGGATAAGCAAGGAGCTAAAGGTATTGCGCCAAGAACTGCTAGATTTTGCGGGTCTGCTAGAACTAGAACTTGATTTTAGTGAGGAAGATGTGGAATTCGCCAATCGTGACCGACTTACTCATTTAATGCGCCAAATACTTGCTGTGATACTACAATTGGCAGGTACTTTTAAGGCAGGTAATGCCATTAAAAATGGGATTGCAGTAGTAATTGCAGGCAAGCCTAATGCAGGTAAAAGCACCTTGCTCAATGCCTTATTGCAGGAAGAACGCGCCATTGTAAGCGAGATTGCCGGCACCACCAGAGATGTGATTGAAGATGAACTTTTAATTGAAGGTATCCGTTTCCGATTTATAGATACTGCTGGTTTGCGAGCCACTACCGATACTATTGAGGCCATTGGAGTAGCCCGTAGTAAGGAGCAAATGGGCAAGGCCGATGTTATTCTTTACCTGTTTGATGCGAGTATTACCACACCAGAAGAATTAGCTGAAGAAGTAGGGGAGTGGGAAGAACTTGGTAAGCCGATAGTACTCATAGCCAATAAGTACGACCTTGGCACGGCGGGCAATTACCCTGAAGGAACGCAGTTTATTTCTGCTAAAAACAAAGAAGGCATAGAGCCCTTAAAGCAGTTGCTCCTCCAAAAAACGATAGACCAGTCGGTAGCTGCGGATGGGGTGATGATTACCAATATCCGTCACCATGAGGCACTGCAAGCATCAGGAATTGCGCTGCAAAAAGCACTACAACATATAGAAACCCAGATAGGTACAGAACTCATTGCTGAAGAAATACGAGAGGCCTTATACCAGCTTGGACTCATTACAGGTGAAGTAAATAATGAAGAGTTGCTGGGGACTATATTTTCACGGTTTTGTATAGGCAAATAAGTTTTCTAGGTTATTGATAGTATCAAATGATACTATCATAGGGTGTTTGGCGCTGATTTACAGCAACATAAAAACTCTAAATAGTAGTAAGAAAAATTCTTATATTGCAGGTACAATATGAGAAAAGGGGTTTTATGAGTAAATTTTTGGGTTGGTATAAACTAAATGGTAAGCACGCGATTTTAAATTTGCTGCTTATCTTAGGGGTTTTTGTTTTTAATGAGCCTATTAAGGGACTGATAAATGCTTTACCTTCAAACGTACTAAAGATAAAACCTAGTTGGTGGGCTGATTTTCTTTGGCTTTCATCTGGTATTGGCTTGCTTATTTCTGGTTGGAATTATGAAGTCAAAGGCTGGCAAAAATTTTTGAATAGATTTTTAGTTGCATTAGGAATTGTCCTCGCATACAGTATTTTATTTAGGAATGTTTATGGACTTGTTCACCTGAAAGCAACTGAATGGGTTTATTATTTTGATATTGTTTTCTTTGCAGCAGCTTCTTGGTGGGCAGCTCCTTTATTTAGATTTTGGTATGAGAAAGACCAATTACACAAAAGCCATAAAGAAGAAAAACAAGAGGAACCAGATAAAAAAATATTTACCCCTTTTATAGAAGATATCCCCACAGAAAACGAAGACGAACTACAGCGTGAATCTTATGCCAAAACCTTAGCAAATAAAATTCTTAAGACCACTCCAAAGAGAGCTTTTAACATAGGCATTTTTGGAGAGTGGGGTTCTGGTAAGAGTGATTTTATTCATAGAATAGGTAGGGCACTAAGAGAGCAAAAAGATAAAGAAGTTATTATTGTAGAGTTTAACCCTTGGCGAGTTGGTAGTAATAGTAGTATAACCGAGGATTACTTACAGGTGCTTTCTAGGCATTTGCGCCCGTATAGCTCCCGATTAAGTAATAGTATTGGCGATTATGCAAAGCAATTTATCAATAACTCCGATAGACAAAGTACTTTAAAGACTACATTGAATTTAGTTGTCGAAGCTATATTTAATAGTTCAGATAAAGAAGCGCAATATTTATCTATAAAAGATGAAGTAAAATACCTAAACAAAACTATAGTTGTATTTATAGATGACTTAGACCGCTTAACTAAAGAGGAGATATTTGAAACTTTTAAGCTAATAAGGAATGTAGCTGATTTTCCTAATACATTTTTTGTTTTAGGGGTAGATAAGAAGTACGTTAATGATACTGCATTTGGTACTATTTTGAAAGATCAAAGTCAAAGGGATGCACTAGAAAAATCTAAATCATATTTGGATAAGATCTTTCAACATGAAGTACCTTTAACGAAGATTCCTGGTAATGTATATATGGATGCTGTTTTATCAAATTTAGAAACATATTTCCCTGATGATGCGGATAAAGATGTTATTTACAAATTGTTTTATCAGCTTTCTTTAGACAATAAGATGTTTGTGAGTTTTCGACAAATTAAACGATTTTTAAATCGCTTCTTTTTAGATTTTGAGTCAAGATTTCTTATTGTAGTAAAGCTTGATTTACTAATATTAAACTTTTTACTGGAATTCTATCAAGAAGACTATGAAAGGTTTTTAGAACAAAAACACACTTACAGTGGAGAAGGTGATTTAGAAAATGCAGAAGAAATGTGGAATTTTTCACAATTTATGATAAGCGGTCAATCAGGGGAAATAGCTAAACTATTATCTTTCTCAAAGAAATCTCTAAGATTAAAATCAAATTTCTATTTATATTTTGGGGATGCTTTGTATTTTCAAATTAGCAAAGAATCTGTTTATAATTTATTAAATAATTTTACTGTTGAAAATATTGAAATGTTCATGAAAATAGTTAGGAACTCTTCCTCCTCTCAGCTCCGTGTTTACTTTTTATTGCAGGAGATTGTAAAAGATGAAGATGAATTATTAGCTCAATCAACTATAATTTTACTTTTACAGTCCAAGACTTATATTTTACTAGATAAGTATATAAACAAGTTTTCTACAGTAGAAATGACAAGTGATAAAGTTGAGCTGATTTTTAAACAAGTCTTACCATTAACCATTGGAATTAATTTTTCAGATGAAGCTATTTTAGTGCTACTAAATTATATAACAACTCAAAAACCAAACTTGGAAAATTCTGAATTCTTAAATGAAATCATTGATTTCTATATCGAAAGAAATAAATCAGTATTACTTATTTTTAATTTTATTATTTTGAATATTGATACCAGCAGAGGTATTAAGTTTGAATTAAAAGAAATATCAAAAATAAAAGAGTATTTTAATCTAAATCCAGTCCGATTTACGTTCTCCGATATTTGTTCTATAGTATTTAGAAATGAAGCATCTCTTAGTAATGAGAAGTATTTTAAAATTATTGAAATTCTTAGATTAATTTTTCCAGACAAAGATGAAATTAAAAAATACTTCCATAAGGATTTAAATGATTCATCTAAAGGGATTGAGGCATTGATTATATTCCTGTTGTATGGTAACTGGTCTCAGGAAAATGCGAATAGCCCTGCTCAAATTTTTAATGGTAATATGAGAACTGACTTTAATAAGCAAAGACAGAATTATATTGATAGCAAAATTTGGTAGGAACTTTAGAATTCTTTACCTCCCCGTAAAACTAGGCTTTCTCTTCTCACTAAACGCAGTAGTGCCTTCTTTATAATCTTCACTAGAGCCAGCTATTTGTTGGTACTGGCGTTCGTATTCTAGCATATCGTCTAGGCTGGTTTCGTAGCTGCGGTTCAGCATCTTCTTAATCAGGCCTATGGCTTTGGTTGGGGCAGCTTTGTAATGGTCAGTTAGTTTTTGGACTTCAGCGTCTAAGTCTGCCATCGGTACGCACTTATATATCATGCCTAGGCGGGCGGCTTCTTCGGCAGGTACTTTATTCGCCATTGTGCTTAATTCAAAAGCTTTGCCATAGCCTACCAATCGTGGTAAGAAAAAGCTGCTGCCGCTATCTAATAC
>JAIYDB010000049.1 GCA_027487695.1 Cytophagaceae bacterium
ATTATTTCTTTACAAGTATTATTAGTAATTGTAATGATAATAATTGGATTAAAACTTTTTCAAAATTTTGAAGAGGGAAGAGAAAGACATATTAAATTAAAAGAAATTGCTGTAAATGGAATAATAATCCAAGCAAGAGACCAAGGACGTGGTTGTGGAATGGTAAGGATTCAGAAGAAGAATAAGAGCGAAGAGGATTTTCCTTGTTATTTTTCAACAAAATTAAATACCTCTAATATTAAAATAGGCGATAGCCTAAGTAAGGCAGCGCACAGCGATGAAGTATGGTTCTACCATAAAGAAAATGGCAAATTCATAGTTTACTATATTTCTCAATTACCATAGGACATTATTCTTTCTGATAAATTGACTTTTTTGGCTGGTCGCTTATTTCAGGATTATACAGCGAAGATATAAAAGGTCATTTGATCGAAAACAACCCCGTAGGGGTGAAATTATTATAGCAACGGATTTGTAACGGGTTGGATCAGAACCCCGTAGGGGTGAAAGATTTTACAACCATTCGAATAAGTATTTTTCGTTGTATTCTATTTCCAATTTTTGAAGCATCTCAATATATTCGTCTTTAAATGAGTGTATTTGATGATGTTGCTTTTGGTTTAGGATATAATTATATACTGAATCTAATTGGGAATGTGCATAAGAAAATGCGCCATACCCTTCTTGCCATTCAAAATTAGATTTTAGATATTTCTTGTTGTTAATGAACTTACTAGAGTTATTTTTAATATCTCTGATTAAATCAGAAACGGACATTGTCGGCGAAAGTCCCACGAGTATATGAACATGATCTGCCATACCATTTATAACGATAGGTTTTTGATTTTTGGTTTTTATGATACCAGCCATATATTGGAAAACCTCTGGTCGCCAATCTTCGTGTAATAAACAAGCCCTACTTTTTACTGCAAATACATATTGAATATAAATTTGTGAATAGGTGTTAGCCATTGAATATAAGGTGTTTATTCTTTCACCCCTACGGGGTTTATGGTAGTTTTGGTAATTCGATTGCTATAATAATTTCACCCCTACGGGGTTTATTAGTGTTGTGCTAGTTCGATTTTTGAAACTTAGTCATACTTGAGAGATGTAAAAGTAATAGATTTTCTTTTCCCCTATTGTTTCTGGTTCTTAAGATATTAAATCGCAACTTTACATTTCTTAAATGTGGACCACGCCTAACTTTTTATATATTTGGGTATGGTAACCTTCAATAGCGAATGCTTAAGTTATAGTCAAACCATAAAACATTTTAGTTTATGAATAGTATTTTAATCGTTTTTGCTTTTACTTTTCATATGAAGTATGATTTAAGTACTTCAAATATAAGTAAACCTGCGTATATAATTCAAGATACTACATCAATAACCACTAAGACCGATTCAGTTGAAGCATTCAAGACTTTCTATACCTTTTTCTTTTCGAATTTCAATAATCAGATATCTAGAGTTAAGTTTCCTTTAAAATATATTACCAGTATTGGAACTGGAAATCCTAAAAATGGTACTTCTGTTATGTCTAAATCCAAATGGACATTTTTTGATTTGAAAAAAGCTAATTGGAGTGGAAAGATTCTTTCAAAGTCTAAGTTTGAGCGTTTGGTTAACTTTCAGGTGGAAGAAACAGGAGTTTATTTCAATTGTAAATTTAAGTTAATTCAGGGTAAGTGGTATTTAGTTGAAGTTTTTGATGGAAGTACGTAATTATGCTTTACAATCTTTTCCTTAGTTTTCTTCATTTGCCATTGTAAAGCAAAAATGCTTAGTTTGTATAAAGTTGTTTAAATAGTTAATTTTCAAACCTATGGAAATCGAGTTGAAAGAAGGAAAAGATATTGGTGATGCCCCTTTGAATAAGTTAATCGCAATTGATTTTAACTCTGGTAAAACTAGAATGGAAGGTATTTTGCTTTCAAGAAACAAAGACTGGTCATTGTTTCTTGATGTTGTTGGTGATTACGTGATTGATGGTTTTGCATTAGTTAATAATAAGCACATCAGAAAATGGCAAAGAGATGAGAAGGAAATATTTACAGAAAAAGTTATTAAGGCAAAAGGATATAGTAGTGTTCTGCCTTTTACTATTGAACATTTAGACACACAACAGATTTTTGAACAGTTACAAAAGGAGCTCTTAGTGTCAGTCGATGTATATCGTAATGACGTAATTTTTGTAGGTAAAATAGTTGAGATAAAGGCTAAAAGCATTGTTCTAAAACAAATAAACACCAAAGGCCTTTGGTTAGAAACTGAATCTTATACCTATCAAAGCATATGGATAGTTAAAATTGGAACTGATTATTCGAATTCGCTAACAGCGTATATGAAAGAATATAATCTATACTAAAGGATATTTGCTCGCCAGCTTTTAGTATTTCCATATACCTTTCGGCTAAAGCTAAGTATCACCCTAACCTCCCAACAAGTTATAACCTGTGGCACCCCTCCCAAAAAAATACCCTTAGTTTCCTAAGGGTAAATATTCTTTCTAGTTCCTAAACTCGGCTCGTTCTTGTTTCCAAACGCTGGCGGTGGCGGCGGGTAATTCTTGGAAGCCTAAGGGTTCTGTTTTGCTTAGGGCTTGTGCCGTAATATAGGCTGCTACTTCTAAGGCATCGTTGGTTAGGGTTTCAACCAATACTTCTGGGGTATAGTGTTGTGCCACAAAACCTGTGGTGAACTTACCACTGATAAAATCAGGGTGCTTCAATACAAACTTACAAAAGCCTAAAGTATTCTGAATACCTGTAATCTTGTAATCGGCAATGGCTCTCAGCATACGAGCAATGGCCTGCTCTCTGGTGCCAGCGTGCACAATAAGCTTGGCAATCATAGGGTCATAGTAAATAGGGATTTCCATACCTTCTTCAAAGCCATCATCTACCCGAATACCTGGTCCTGCGGGACGCTGATACCTTTCTAACTTGCCAATATCTGGCATAAAGTTATTGGCAGGGTCTTCGGCATATACCCTTATTTCAATACTATGGCCGTGTATTTTTAAGTCTTCTTGCTTGATTGATAGTGGGTGACCTTCCGCAATGCGAATCATCTCGCGTACTAAATCAACCCCTGTAATCATTTCCGTAACAGGGTGTTCCACCTGCAAACGGGTATTCATTTCAAGGAAATAGAAGTTCAGGTTTTCGTCCATCACAAACTCAACCGTACCCGCACCGTAATAATTAACCGATCTAGCGGCACTTACGGCAGCCTTACCCATCGCTTCCCTCACTTCAGGAGTAAGAACAGGGCTAGGTGCTTCTTCTACTACTTTTTGGTGCCTACGTTGCACGCTACATTCACGCTCAAATAGGTATATGATATTACCGTGCTTATCGCCAAGTACTTGAATTTCAATGTGCTTCGGATTGGTAATGTATTTCTCAATAAAAACAGAGCTATCCCCAAACGACGATTTAGCTTCCGATACTGCTCTTTCTAATTGCTCATCAAATTCTGCCTCGTTTTCAACCACGCGCATACCTTTTCCACCGCCACCTGCACTGGCTTTAATCAACACAGGATACCCGATTTCTAGGCATTTGGCTTTTGCTTCTTCAAGGTTATCTAAGGCAGTAGCCATACCCGGCACTAGGGGAGTACCGTAGCCTTTCACAGCGTTTTTGGCGGCTAACTTGCTACCCATTACCTCAATAGCGTGTGCCGATGGTCCTACGAAAAGCATCCCAGCATCTTCCACCATTTGGCTAAAGTTGGCATTTTCAGAAAGGAAACCATAACCAGGATGTATGGCATCTACGCCAAGGGTTAAGGCAGCTTCAATAATTTTATCGGCACGTAGGTAGCTTTCACTACTCGGCGGAGGTCCAAGCAAAACAGCCTCATCGGCATAATGAACGTGAGGCGATTGCCTATCGGCTTCGCTATATACGGCAACAGTAGCAATGCCCATTTCCTTGGCGGTACGCATTACCCTCAGGGCAATTTCGCCACGGTTGGCCACTAAAAGTTTCTTGATTGTTCTCAAAGGTGTATTCATCGGGAATTAAGAAGTACAAATATGCACTTTTCAGGCTTTTAATTGCATAAAAAAAGCAGCACCCAAGCGTATTACTTTGGGTGCTGCTATATGTTTTTCAGAGATTGCTCCGATAATTAGATTAATCTAGTTCGCCTTGGTTCTGATCTGGCGGCAATAAAGCAGAGTTCTTTTCCAACAATGCCTTGTACTTATCGGCAGTGGCATTATCGCCAGCTTGGGCAAAGCTCATATACAGTTCCTGTAAAATGTACAGGTTGTTCTGTATTTCACCTTCATTACGTTGACCAGGTTGGCTGTAGTAAGAAAGTATCTGTTCAGATCTGGCAGCCATAATACTAGCAATTTCTTTTGCTTCTTTAGCCATGCCTACTTTCATCATAAACAACACAAAACGTGGCGTATAAGGATCGTAAGGGATGGTTTTATCTGGCATAATCTCAAAGCACTTCTTAATTACTGCTTTAGCTTCTTCGTTTTTGCCTTCGTTAATAAGTGCCTCGGTTAAGCGTTGGAAGCTCATACGTAAGCTTAATGGGAACCTGCGGTAGTTCTCATCGAAGTATGCGTTAGGGTCGTTCAGACCTCTGTAAGCGTATTCCTTCATTAACTTGTTGTACATCACGGTGGTATTTACTGCACCTTGTGAAGCACCAGGAATCTTTATAGGTAGTAAGCGGTAAGCTAAACCTTCCATTACCATCGATTCTTTCAAGCCTAGGTAGTTGCTACCACTTAAAGAACTTGCAAAGTAAATAGGACGCTTCCAGCCAGTAGCTGCATTGGTAGCAATCATATCTAACATTAACAGGTCGTTCTTTACAATAGCACCTCTGCCCCAGTTAATATCTAACTTGCTCACCATAAACTGCTTGAATTGTTCTGGAACAATACCAGATGCAATAACAGCAGCAGTGTCAATAGTTACTTTGAACTTATTGGTAGGAACTATATTCACGTTCATACCATTTTGAAGCTGACGAGATAAGCTACCATCGCCAGAACCTAATAACTTAATGAAGTTAGCTAGCTCTAATTCACGACCATAAATAGGTGAGCTTTCGTCCATTGGTAAGTACTCATTAGTACCCTGACCAATTTGATCGTTAGGTAAGCTGATAGGTAAACCATCAGACTCATATACCTTGTTCTTCATTTGAACGCCGTACCAGTGTGTGCCTAATAAGCTTAGGTTACAAACACGCACATCCGTTCTGAAGCCTTCTACCTCTTGTACATACCAAAGAGGGAAAGTATCGTTATCGCCACCAGTGAATAGGATTGCGTTTTTCTCGCAAGAGGCAAGCATATTTCTTGCACTATCTACAGAATGGAAACGGTTATGACGGTCGTGATCGTCCCAGCCTTCTTTCGCCATAATTGCCGGAGCAACAAAGCCAACCAATGCGGCAACTAAAACCACAGGACCAGCCATTTTAGTAAGTTTGGCAATACCTACCACACCTAAACCAATCCACATTGCAAAGGCATAAGTTGCACCCGTAAAGGCATAATCACGCTCACGAGGTTCAGCAGGCGGCGGGTTAGCAAATATAATTAGGGCTATACCAGTGGTAAAGAATAGGGTTAATACTACTAACCAGTTTCTTTCATCCTTCAATAACTGATAGATCAAACCAATAATACCTAAGATAAGTGGAATAGCGAAGAACCTATTTCTAGCTTTGTTTTGCGCTACTTGTTCAGGAATACCATCATCACTACCTAGGAAAAGTACTCCGTCGTCTTGAACATCGCCGGCTTTACCAATAAAGTTCCAACCCAAATACCTGAAGAACATGTGTCCTATTTGGTATTTGAAGAAGAAAGAGAAGTTAGCACCACCAGAAGGCTTTCTGCTTGGGTCTTCAGGTAATTTAACCCACTGCTTATAAGCTTGAATATGCCCTGGTTGTTGGCTATATAAACGAGGGAAGAAAACTTTATCCTTATCGGCATATACGTTTTCAATCTTATGATCGGCAATTACGTACTTATCGCCTTTCTTTACATAGATAGCATCGCCTTGCTTTTGCTCAATAGGTTGTGCATTGTATTGCGGACCACGAAGAATAGGACGATCGCCGTATTGCTCACGCTTTAAGTATGATACGAAGCTGATTACATCAGAAGGATCGTTCTCGTTAATTGGAGGATTGAAGTTAGAGCGAACTAAGATCACGCCATAACTCGCATAGCCAATCATAATAAACAACAACGAAAGCATACCGAGTTTTAACTCGTACTTATTGTTTTTGATAGCGTAAAGCAAACCATAAATCATCCCGCCAATAACAGCAAGGAAGAATATGATAGTACCTGTATTGAATGGTAGCCCAATTGAGTTTTTGCTGAAAATTTCAATTTTAGCAGCAATACTTGGCAAGCCAGGAATAATTACTGATTGAATTAAGAATATACCGCCATATCCAGCAACAAAAGCAAGCACGGTACCCATAGCGGTTGGCTTGTACTTTTTAAAGTAGTAGATGAATGCTAACGATGGAACAGCTAGTAACGATAGTAAGTGAACACCAATGCTCAAACCAATTACATAAGCAATAAAAATAAGCCACTTATCGGCGTTTTCTTCTTCAGCAATAGAATCCCACTTCATTACCGCCCAGAATACGATGGCTGTAAATAGAGAAGAAGCTGCGTAAACTTCTGCTTCTACACCACTGAACCAGAAACTATCTGAAAAAGTATAGGCCGTAGCACCTACAGCACCTGCTGCAATTACTAAAACTTGATCCCAAAGCGGTAGGTTTCCCGGTTTAGTATCCTTTTTAACTAGGCGAGTGGCCAGGTAAACAATACTCCAGTATAAAAATGGAATGGTGAAAGCACTACAAAGTGCACTTACCATGTTCACATAATAGGCAACTTGAGTTACATCGTCGCCTGCTAATAAACTGAACATTCTGCCAATCATCAAGAACAATGGCGCACCCGGAGGGTGAGGAACCATTAACTTGTATGATACAGCAATGAACTCTCCACAATCCCAGAAGCTTGCAGTAGGCTCCATTGTAGAGATGTAAGTAAAAGCTGCAATTCCAAATACCGCCCAACCGACGATATTATTCCATAATTTAAAATTTTGCATCAGTTATTAACCACGTAATAAAGTGGCAAGTTAAAGGAACCAACGTATATTAAGCCAATTGAATTTTACAATTCACTTAAAAAATGCTGATTTTTTTAATAATCGCCCTTTTTTTATAGTTAAGGCACCAAAATTTGCTGCACTTTTTGAGTCTTATCAGTGGTTACTGCCAAAGTATACAGACCTTTAGGTAACGAAGGGATGGGCTGAAAAGTTCCACGTGAAGCATTTAGTTTTATTTCTTGACCCAAGCAATTTCTCAAGGTAGTTTTATAGGGCATTGAAGAACTTATCTGGAAACCGCTGAGCTGGTTGTTTTCATTGATAAGCTTTACGGTGATTTCTTCCTTTTCAAAAGTTGTTTTGGCTGATGTAGGGCGGCACACTACCAAGTTCACTCTTTTCCAAAGTTCATTTACATAAGTAAAGGGTACTAAACTGGTGCCATCGTCTTCACCCATTCGCACTACTATTAGCTTTTGACTTGGTACTAGCGATAATATTTGACCATCCTTTCCAATGGCGGCAACCATATCAGCAGGGGCATCTGGCGCGTAACTTCCTCTAAATTCAAGTTGCGATTGTGGCACTCTATAACTTTCTTGACCATTGAGCCACCATAGGTATCCGTACGACTTATTTATAGTATTACTCGGTCTAGTCAGAGCGTTGAAATAGGAAGTATCGGTCATAATTTGGGTATTGTTCCAACGTCCACCTGCTTGCATTAAAATCCCAAAACGTGCCATAGATCTGGCAGTGCTAAAGTAAACATTGTTGTAACCAACCGGAAAAAACAACCCAGTCATCCCCGTGATGTTCTTTACTCTTTGTGTAAAAAATTGATTAAGTGTTTGTCCTGAGGCCCCTTCAATTACCCCATCTAATATAGTATAGGGACCATTATGATAAGCCCAACGGGTATTCGGTGCTGCTAGATAACGCAGACAAGACGGTAGGGTGCAAAAATCGTCAGGTACTCTATCGTCTAACCCTGTAGTCATTGTTAGTTGATGCCTAATGGTGATAGCTCTTTCTTGTGCAGGCGTACAGCTGGTCCATCCTCTACCTAAAAACCGTGAACTGGAATCCGATATCCGCAACCTGTTTTCTTGTTGAGCCAATCCCACACAAAAGGCAGTAATTGTTTTGCCAGCACTAGCCCATTGCCAAGCACTATCTTGTCTAAAGGTTCCGAAGTATCGCTCTACCACTATTTTGCCATCCTTCAGAATAAGAAAGGCTTTGGTATTGGTGGCTTGTAAATAGTTATAAAGCGTATCTAAATTTTGGGTGCACCAGCCTAAACTATCAGGATTCGTTTGCTCCCAAGCCCCAACATTATTTGCTGGAGGGAAGTACATTTGCTGGGCTTGTGCAGTAATTCCAACAAGGTTAAACAATAGAACCCCTAAAATCCGTTTTATATTCATAACCGTATATTTATTGGGTTAGAGTTATTAAGTAGGCATTAGTTTAATTTGCTGAAATAAATATACGCTATCTATATTGTATATTTCCGAGATTAAACCAGAACAACTTACATTGAACCAATATATTAAACCCATTTTATTAGGTAGTCTAATCTTTTTGCTTGCCGCTTGCAACAGTGGTACCCCAAAAAAGGAACTTCCTAATTACGATGAAGACGAACTTTCTAAGCAATCTAAGAAAGAACGTCCTGCTGCACCTGAAATAAACTCACCTTTTGGATGGCTAAATACTTATCGTCCCTACAAGATTGATGATTTCAAAGGAAAAATTGTTTTGCTTGATTTCTGGACATTTGGCTGTATAAACTGCCAGCACATTATCCCAGACCTTGAAAAGTTAGAAAAGGAATTCCCTTATGACTTAGTAGTTGTGGGTATCCATAGTGCCAAATTTCAAAGCGAACGCACTACCGCCAATATTAGAAAGGCAATATTAAAGTTTGGCATAAACCATCCTGTTGTTAACGATGCAGACTATGCGATTTGGAAAGCCTATGGCGTAAAAGCTTGGCCTACGGTGGTGCTCATAAGTCCTGACGGAAAAATTGTAGGACAGCGGAGTGGGGAAGGGGTTTATGAGGCAATGAAGCCATTGATCAAACAACTCACCATTCAATATGCTGAAACCATAGATAAGAAGCCGATAAACTTTTTGCCTGAAAGTGGAAAGGTTGCCAAAAGTGAGTTAAGTTTCCCGACAAAAATTGAGACTGGTGCTAACGGCACATTATGGATTGCTGATAGTGGTAACAACCGAGTTTTGAACATCGATAAATCGGGTAAAATAAAGCAAGTCATTGGCAGCGGTGCCCAAGGGAATGGTAATGGTTCATTTGCTAGCGTTAGCTTTAACCATCCGCAAGGAATAACACGAAATGGCGATTTACTCTATATTGCAGATACCCGTAACCATTTAATTAGAGTTGCTAATTTGGCAACCAAACAAGTAACTACTTTGGCGGGCGATGGCACTATAGGCAAATACTTTGGCTCTAAAATGATTGGAGAAGCAGTAAACCCGAACAGTCCTTGGGATTTGCAGGTAGCAAACGGACTGCTATTTGTAGCTAATGCTGGTAACCATCAAATTCTTTCCTTGAATTTGAAGGAAAGTGTTTTGAAACGATTTGCAGGTAGCGGCAAAGAAGCTATTGATAATGGAACCTTAGAAAAGTCAAGTTTTAGTCAGCCAAGCGGCATTGTCTACCAAGGCGATAGCCTTTTCATTGCCGATGCAGAAGCGAGTGCGGTTAGGGTAATCAACTTAAAGACCAATACTGTAAGCACTATTTTCGGAAAGGGATTATTCCATTTTGGGGATGTTGATGGCAAAATAGAAACCGCAAAAATCCAGCACAATATGGCAGTATTACCTTACAAAGGCTTTGTGCTAGTAGCAGATACCTACAATGGAAAAATAAAATCTATTGACTTAGCCCGAGGCACTATTAGTACCATTGCAAGCGGTTTCGATGAACCAAACGATTTACTTGTTGCTGATGGTTACTTATATGTAACAGAAACCAATAACAGTAAACTATGGCGCATTAGCCTTTCAGATAACTCCAAAAAAGAAATAGCCGTAACCCAATAGGTACGGCTATACTTTAAGTATATAGAAGCTAAACCTAGTTCAGGTTTAGCTTTTTTGTTACCATTTGCATTTGCTCTTGAAGGGCAAGCAAGCCACTCATCATCCCGTCTTTTGAAAGTTGTGGTTCAGGGATTTCTTCACTTATATAATGTACAAAGTGCCAAACTTCTTTCATCTCATCAATAGGCACTTCATAGTTTTTGTAAAGTGGATTTAATGATTTTAGCTCCAATACTCTGCCATCGCTAAGTTTTCCATCTAATATCTTGAAAACAATACCTTCGGAACTGGTAACGAATATATAGGCCTCACCAATTTTTAGGTTGCGCCAATCATCTACATATTCACCAGTTACCCAGCTACCATCAGGAATAGGCAACATACTATCGCCTGAGATTGGGAAGGTTCTGTACTTCCTATCAGAGCGTAGCATTGGCATACGGAATGCAGGCAAGTTTTCAATAAACTCAGGATCTGAAAAGCCATTGGTATAACCAGCCTTAGCCTTCACTGGAACTAATTCTATATTCTCTTCATTATCTGCCCCCACGGTGGTAGCCAATACTCGAAGATTGGTTCCTGTTATAAATGGATCGTTACCCATTTCCATTTCTAAAAGTTGCTTTTGCGATACCTTAGATAAATCTTGTTTGATTAAGGTATCTACACTCATCTTATAGAAATTGCTGAAAGCGATAAGCGCATCCATATTAGGTTGTGCAATACCGTTTTCATACCCACTTAGGGTAGAACGCTTCATATTCAGGTTTATAGCCACCTCATCTTGAGTGCGACCCTTGCGTTTGCGTAGTAGTTTGATATTGTCGGCGAAAAACATAGCACAAATATAACTAGTTTTTCGTCAAAAAAGTTTGGAGGTAATTATTTTTTGCCTACTTTTACATCAAGAAACCGATTAAAATATAAACTTTCAGTCAGAAAACTAATCAGTCACCCAAATTTCAACATACAGCCATGGAAAATTCATTAAAAATCAACACTCGTTACGGTTCATTTACTACCTCACAATACTTTGAGCCAACCTCAGAAAGTATGCAGTTGCAACAGCGTTTACGCCAACTTTGTAAGCAATTAAATGAACAACTAGTTCTTAATGAAGTTAGTAGTGGAAATATTACCCTACGTGTAATTACTGCTGAAGGCAAACAACTATCGCAATCACTTGATTTGGCTGATGGTAGCAACAGACAACTATTAGAAGTTACAGCTCAATTTTTATTACAACAGAGTATGGCAGCAGGTTATTTACCAGTTCAGCACATACAGTTGAGCATCAATAACTTGGTGTATAAGTATAATAACCACAGCATTGCAGATTCTGCCCAAAAGGAACTACTTCAAAACTTAGATAAGCTATCTAAGAAGTATGGCAAGGTGGTAAAATTGAATGCCGATAGCTATTACAAGTATGAACTTACCAGATACGTGGCAGGTTTTTAATCAAACCAAAGTTTCAATTATAATAATTGCTTAGCTTCTGCTCTAATGGCATTCAAGCCCATTGCAGTAGGATCTTGTCCGCTTTGTACCATAATGCCAAAAATTTGCTCAATCAGTGCCATTGATGGCGCTTGTGGTTCTACGTTTTCGGCTGCGGTTTCAATTAGAGTAAGTACGTTATCTCTTGAAGCTTTCACAATAGCCCAAAGTTCTTCGCTTACATATATTTGCTGACTTAGGTTATGGTTCAATTCTTCACCTATAATATTGAGCAGCTGCAATTTAAGTTCAAGCACATTGAACTCAGGATTGTTAGCTCTTATTACTAAGCTAGTCGGATTAATTCTTTCTAAGAATAACGATAAACGCTCATAAGCTTGCAAACGCAAGGGTAGGGTAGTTTGCTCACTTGCCGATCGGATATTAATCAGATCTCGTTCTAACTGCTTTACTATTAAGGTACGCACGGTAATATAAACACCTATAAGCACCAGCGTAGCAGGCAAAAGCATTTTCAGAATATCGGCAAATAGTTCCATACTAAGGAAAGGTAGAGTTGTTTTATGGTAGGGTTGTAATCAAACAATGCGCCAATATAGGCAATCAGTACTTTTGGCAGTTATTAGGCACCCCTTTTAACGCCGCTTTGTTTTCTAGCTTTACGCTTTACTTTAAATAGTTCAATCAAGCTTGGTAAGTAATCTTCCCGCACATTCACTGAAATCATATTCACTTGTTCTTTTCTACAAATGGCGTTCAAGATATTTAAGTTTTCCATAAACTGCTCCCGTACCCTTCTTCTATATTGAATTGAGCTAGTATTTATCCAAGTCTTTGCACCAGTTTCAGGATTAACAGCTGGTACTATTCCAATGGCGGGCACTTCTTGTTCGTCTGGATCAAACAGATGAATAATTACCAAATCGTGGGTACGTGCCATAGCCCCAAGCGCATTTTGGTAGTTACTATCAATAAAATCTGACACTATAATTACTACACTTTTACGCTTTATAATTTTTAAAGCGAACAAAATGGCATTGTTTAACGATGTTTTTAGTGCCTCTGGTTCATAATTAAATAGACTTCTGATAATCTGATAGGCGTATGAAAGTCCCTTACCAGGTTTAATGTACTTTTCTTTCTTGTCAGAAAAAGCAAACAAGCCTACTAACCCACCTTCCTTAATAGCGGAAAGGGTAAGTACCCCACATATTTCTCTGGCAATATCTAATTTTCTTTGCCCTGCTATGCCAATAGTTTGGGAGCTACTCACATCTAGCAAGAAGAAAACGGTTTGCTGTTTATCCTCTCTAAAGGTTTTAACAAAGAGCCCGTGTCCTTTACTGCTAACGTTCCAGTCAATCGATCTGATATCATCTCCGTACTGGTAACTACGCACATCATCAAATTCAAGGCCTGCACCTTTAAATAAAGAATTGAAATTTCCGTTTAAACGAGAATCAACCGCCTTCCGAATTTCAATTTCAAACTTGCGTAGTTTTTGTAAAAGCTCCTTCACCGCTTGAAAGTAAGTAAGGTTTTCGATATTTGCACCCAATGAGAGCAATAATAGCCCTATTCATCCTAATTTCCCTCAATTCCTGCATTAAGGAATATGAGTTACCGCCAGCTGAAATATTGCCAGAAGATAAGCTAGTTCAAATCATAGCTGATTTACATACCGAAGATGCTAAAATTACCTTTAAAACTAAGCTTCAGCCAGATTCTGTTGCAGCGCTCACTAAATTAGCAGAGGCTAAGGTTGTAAAAAAATATAAAACTAACCTTGTAACCTACCGTAAATCAAGGCGTTGGTACGAGGAGCACACACATAATTATAACAGAATGTACGAAAAAGTTGTTGATACATTAGCCATGCGCGAACAGATGAAGCGGCTATACTAGTTCATTTTTAAAATCTTATGTTTACAGGAAAAGTTGTAATAATTACTGGCGGTTCAAGCGGTATAGGAAAAGCCTTAGCAAAGGCTTTTGCGGTTAATGAAGCACATGTTATAATTACAGGGAGGGAAATTCATAAGTTACACCAAACGGTAAATGAAATTAAGCTATTAGGCTTTGAAGCTATTCCATTTCAGGGCGACGTAAGTAAGCTTTCGGATTGTGAAGCAATGGCACAATTGGCTATTGATAAATTTGGCAGGATTGATATTTTAGTGAACAACGCTGGCATATCAATGCGGGCTATTTTTGAGGACTTAGACCTAGATGTGATTAAGCAATTGATGGATATCAATTTCTATGGAACGGTTTATGCCACCAAAGTTTGCTTGCCATACTTATTAAAAGCAAAAGGTTCAGTAGTAGGAATTTCTTCCATTGCAGGATATAGAGGTTTGCCAGGGCGTACAGGATATAGCGCTTCTAAGTTTGCGATGAATGGCTTTTTAGAGGCATTGCGTACAGAAACAATGAGTCAGGGCTTACATGTGATGATGGTGGCTCCAGGATTTACCGCATCTAATATTAGGAGAACAGCCTTAGTTGCAGATGGAAGTGCCCAAGGCGAAACTCCTAAGGCAGAAGAGAAATTAATGCCAGCAGAAGCTGTTGCCGATTTAGTACTAAAATCTATCAATAAGCGCAAACGCGATGTATTTTGCTCTATGCAAGGCAGAATGACAAAAATGTTGAACTGTTTATGGCCATCTTTTATGGATAGAATGGTGTACCAAACCATGAAAAGGGAGCCTAATAGTCCTATAAAGTAAACATAATCAGAGCTTTATGCTATATTGATAGGGTGATGCTATCTAATAATATTCCGATTTGTTTCTTTTAAGTTTTTGTACTGCTTAAACAAAGTGTAGTTTTCTAAACTTATAAGTTTTTTAATCGAAAAAAGACTTGTTTTTATACTGTATTTTTTTTGATTTTATGATTTTACCTTATATTATTGCGTTGTACTTCAAAATTTCTGTATATGAACAAATTGTTCAGCATCCTTTTTTTTATTATTCTTATCCCAGGATTTTTATTTGCTCAGGCAGATACCGCGTCCCTCAGGAAAATGTGCCAATTTCAAGGCTCAGCCATTTATCAGAAATTTGAGGAGTACTCAAACAAAGACGATAAGTTTAATGCAGCACTTGAGTTAACTAAAATAGATGTATCAGATACGCTTTATCTGAACTCTGTACTATATGCAGCTGAAGTGCTTTCAGATACTTCTATTGGTATTGAACCAATTAAGAAAATTTTGAACGATGTTCAAAAATACTTCCCATATCAAACCGATAAAATATCAAGATTACGTATTCTTAATCATTTGGTTAACAAAAGATTGGATAGTGTTATTTATTTAACTGGGAAAGAACTTGAACTGCACCCTGCAAACCAAAAGGCACTCTTATATAGAGTAGCCTGTTTAAATAAGCAAAACAAGCAAAATGTAATTGCTGAAGAGGTTGCCAAATACTTGCCTTATAATCCGTCCAATGGCGATTACATCATTAAACTCGTAAGCTCTGCTTTTTTACAAGGCAGAATGGGGCAAGTTTATGCCTATGCGCTGTATGGGGCTGCGAATGCTGTTACCGCCCAAGAAGCAAGAATGTTTATCGGTTTTATTGAAGAAGCTTTAACTTTCGATGCACCTGCAGTGCCAGCTAATGTATCATTACCAGCTATAAATAATCTAGACGATTATACTGATATCCTACAATCTAGAGCGGTTACCAAAAGCAGCTACAAGTATAGAGGCGGCTACAGCAATTATAGTGCTATGAAGCAGATAGATTTGTTTATCTCACTTATAAAAAAGAATAAATACGGCGAGGGCACCTTTTTGGAAAAGGCGGTTTTGCCTTACCTGATAGAAATTGAAAAGGAAGAGCAATGGTCTAAAGTATTCGGGTATTGTTTATACTTGATTGCTGATGGCGATAAAGGGAAGAAATCTGAATTTCAAAAGTGGATAGACTGGAGAAAGAAATATTTTGAAACCAATCCTTTGTTTAATACGGTTACTTATCAAGGTAAAGAATACACTGTTAAGTTCAGAAACGAAAGCAATAACAGAGAGCCTAGTGTGCTTTTAGATAAGTCTGGATCCATATTTGAAGGCAAAGAAAAGTGCATTTTCTTAAATGGCAACGGATTTAAAGTAGGCGAGGTATTAGTTAAGCCTAATACAGATGTTATTGATGGTAAGTTTATTACCTACTATACTAATGGTGAAATTGAAGCTGAAAAGTTTATGTATGATGGCAAACTTGAAGGCGTACTTAAAACCTTTAGTAGAAATGGTATTCAACTTTCTGAGCAAAATACTAAGAACGATATTGAAGAAGGCTATCAGCAGTTGTTTCACGGAACTGGAGCAAGAAGAAGTACCTATGGTGTTGCAAAAGATAAACTACACGGCGTATTTATGAACTACCATTTTAACGGTAAACTACGCGATAGTTTAAACTATGTGTATGGAGAAAGAGATGGCAAGTTTGTATCGTATGAAAACGATGGTTCTTTATCGGCTGTTTCGTTTTACAAAAAAGGAAAAGTAGAAGGCGAAATCAAGCGCTACTGGAGCAACGGAAATTTAAGAAGCTCTGAATTTTATAAGAATAACGTTCAAGAAGGTAAAGAGGTGAACTACTTTAAAAATGGTAGGATTAACTCTATTATCAATTACAAAAATGGTGTACCTGTAGATACTGCCAAGTATTACAACTTAGATGGAACCATAGACTATATCATTTTCGTAACCAACTTAGAAAAGGAGTCTTATACGGAAATACAGTATTATGATCAAAGACCTTGCTACAAGCTTTATAAGGTTAAAGGCGAATACACCAAATTTGAAGTTTTAGATGCCAAAGGTAAGGTAACTGCCAAAAGAGAAAAGCTCGATAAGGGTCCTCAATTGCTTAAGATTTCTCACCCATCAGGTTACCCAATTAAAGAAATGGCCCTTAAAAATGGTTTGTACGATGGTGTTACCAAGTACTTCTATCAGAATGGTACCATTTCATCAGAAATCTCTTACAAAGAAGGCAGAAAAAACGGACCAGCTAAATATTTCTTTGCCAACGAAAAGTTAAATTCATACTTTAATTATGTGGATGGCAGAGAAGAAGGCCTAGCTTACACTATGCACCCTGCTACTGAAACCGTAGCTAGTGCGGCTTGGTATGAATCTGGCAACCTAAATGGATATAAAATTCAGTATTCAGCGGAAGGTAAGCTAGATACAAAAACTAGTTACCTTAACGATGAAAAGAATGGTGTATCGGTAGATTATAATACAGCTACAGGTACCACAGAAGTTGAAGCTATAGCCGATAGTGATTTTGAAGTTTGCTGGTTCTATTATAAAAGCGCAAACAAATACGACAGGGTAAGTATCTTTGATAAGAACCCTAACGTAAAACTTACCGATTCTACAGGCAAAGTATATAGAGAGTTTACCCTTAAAAACGGACACAAGGAAGGTGATTATAAAACCTATGTAAACGGTAAAGTTAACTTTGAAGGGAAGTTTAATGCTGGAATTTTAGTAGGAAAATGCAAGTATGATGGGTTTCCTATTAACGATTCCAGAACTTATGAATACAATAAATTTGGCGATATGATAGGTACCTATGCTGGTACTTCACCAATGGGCAACTCTTACAAATACACCTATTTCTTAGAAAAGGACAGCGTTTATTACGAGTTCTTCGATGAAAAAGGAAAGCTTGTAGATGCTTATGGCGAACTAAACAATAACGTTTATGGTGAACGTAAAATGTTGGATCCTACAACTGGTATGGTACAAGTTTTCTTGTATTATGGTTTGGATGAACAAATTATAGCCTATGCAGAAGCCGATGCTCAAAACAAGCCTAAGGCTAAAATAATGATTAAGCCAACTGATAAGTTAATTACCACAAATTTTTCAAATGGTAAAAAGGCATTTGAACTTGAAATTCTTAACGGTATCAGACATGGTAAGCTAACCAAGTACTTTGCAAATGGTAAGCAAATGGCCGAAAGAAACTATGTAAACAATAAAATTCATGGTTTAAGCCTAAACTTTTATCCTACCGGAGTAAAAGCGTTTGAAGAACAATATGTAAATGGTTCAGATTCTGGAAAGGAAACCTCTTACTATGAAAATGGTAAGGTAAAACTTATTAGAAACTACAATAACGACGATCTACAAGGTATGCAGAAGGCCATATCACCTACAGGTAAGGAAACTATCTACAACGTATTTAACGATATTTTCTATTTTGTTAAATAATGAGGTTACTATCAAGGCTTGTCCTAATTATATGTATTGCAGTTAGTAATACAGTTTTTGCCCAAGGGTTAATACTTACCAATCTGGAATTTGAACTTGAAATAGTTCCGAACAAGGATAAGCGTATAGATTCACCTTATATCACCAAAGTTAAAAAGGTTTTTAGGAAGAAAATTTTAGCCGATGCCTTGCCTTGGTCAGAATATAACAATGTTCTGGTTTACGATACTGCCGATTGGTTTAACTACAATTACAGTGTAACCTTATTTAACCCAAGTGCTGGCAAGCATAAAGTTAGAAAGTACAGAAATGGTAAGGTTGAAAACAGCAATTCTGTAAACTCTAACCGTAGATTTTTGTATTACGAATTGCCTAAGGTGGAAGCTAATGCAGAAATTGAAGAAGTAAACGAATATGAACTGCACGATGTGTATTTCATGCCATCTCTGCAATTATATTATGGAGTTGAGTGTACCAAGGTAACCGCGAAAATTACCTACCCCACTAACGCAGATATAACAATAAGAAAACAGTTTTTTAACGATAACCTTCTGGTAGAAGAAAAAGTGGTTGGCAAGAATACTGTCCTAACAATAACTAATAAGGCAGTAATTCCTAGAGAAGAAAACGATCAGGGGTCCGGCATTGATGAGTCTTATTATCTGCCTGAGGTTTATGTTAAGGTAAACTCCTATCTGGATAAGGACGGTAAAAAGGTTGAACTTTTTAATAGTTCTAATAATCTAATTAAATGGTACCAACAGTTTTTAAAGAAAAACTACAATTACGAAGCCGATACTTTACCAAAACAATTGGTCGATTCAATTTTCCTGAACGCTAGAACCAACAAGGAAAAAATATTTGCAGCTACCAATTGGGTTCAAAAAAGCATTAAGTATATCTCTACATCTGAGAAACTTGAAGGCTGGATTCCGCAGGTGCCATCAAAAGTTTGCAGACAACGCTTTGGCGATTGTAAAGGCATGAGTAATATTTTGCATAGACTCCTAAACTATGCCAACGTACCAAATAGCCTTGCTTTGATAGGCACAAGAGATGTTTTTCTGAAACCTTCAGATTGGCCATCAGCTTCTATTTTTAACCACATGATAGTAATTGCCTTTGAAACCAAAGGTGGCAATCCCATTGTATTAGATGGCACCGATTCTTACTTCCAACCTTATGAGCCATTGGAATCGCTCATTGGTAGAGAAGCACTATTGGTTACTGAAGGTTATGAAGGTATAGTACCTATTCCAATTCCAACAGAAAAGGAATCTGAAATGGTCGATTCTATTTCAGGTAAACTTGTAGGTTCAAATTTGGAACTTTCTGTTAAGCGCTATTTTTATGGCTTATCTAAATCAGATTTTCTTTATAGAAACTATAGGGGTAGAATAGAAAAGGAGGCTAAAAAGAAAATAGAAGATTCTTTTACTTCCAATAAAACGGATGCTAAAATTGATATCTTAAAAATTGAAGCGAATGATCGCTCTTCCTCGCCTTCTATAGTCACTTATAAAATTACTATTCCTAACGTAGCAAATACATTTGATAGTAAAGTGATTCTGAAGTTATGGTCGGCCTTGCCTCCACCTAATGAGTTTCATACTATGGATATTAAAGAGAACCAAACGGTGCCCCTATCTATAGAGCATAAAACATTTACTAGGCAGGTATATGATATAGAGTTGCCAAATAACTTGGTGTTGTCAAAGCCAAATCTCAACTTTTCAGCAACTGATCCTCAAAACTTTACCTATTCAGTGCAAGGCACCCAAGTAGGAAATAGAATAAAGGCCACCCTTACTCATTCTATGGTAGGTCTTATTCTTCAAAAGTCTGATTTTAAACAGTTTATGGAGAACTATAATCAGTTTAAACAGCATTACCTAGGCTCCATAGTTTTAAAGACAAAATAATACATGAACAAAATTAGTTTGCTCGTATTGCTATTTTTAGGATTGCACTTCAATAGCATAGCACAAAAAAAGAATGATGCTGCACCTAAGCTAAATGTTACTCAGCTTATATCTTTGGACGATACTCCTGTTAAGAAATTACCAGATTCATTATCGAAATACCCGCTTGTTTATGAGTTTTACAGGCACTATGTACAGCAAGAGGTAATAGGAATGGCTCCAAAAGAGTCAATAGCCTATTACGAAACCAATCATACAAGGGTTCACTTAATTAATGATGAAGCTTTGAATAGCTTTAATGTGTTTGAATTGGAAGATATCGAAGATGAAAACTTTACTCAATTCAATTACAGAATAACCTTTAAAAACGGAAAAGTAAAAGAGGTTAAAAATCCAGACCTTCTTAAATACAAGAATCGTGAAAATCAGAGCTATAAGATTCCTATTGAAGGGTTAGAAGTAGGTGCAGTTTTAGAGATTCTTTACACAAAAAAATCTGATTCCTTTTCAGATGAACGCCACAACCTATCGTTCGATATCCCTATCCTGAGTTGGATGTATAAATTTAGCTATTTAAAATCTAGCAAGTTTGATATCAGAACTTATAACTATAAGGGTGCTCCAGTAAAGACCGATTTTACAAGTTCTGAAACTAAAGCAAGTCAAACTTTAGAAGGAGGTTATTTACCAGCCCTAGTAAAGGAAAGCTTCCAAAATTTGAATGCCATAAGGCCTTATGTGAGAGTGAGGCAAGTTTCAGGACCAGATTTACAGCAAGCCGCTAGCTGGTCTGGAATATCCAATATCATTGTTGCAAGAATGAATATTGAAGCCGAGACAGAAGGTAAAGTACTATTAAAGTACCTATACAAAGCAACCAATAAAAAGGCTGACCCATTTGAGCAAATTAAAACGCTAGAAAATTTACTCAAAACCGATTTGCAATACAAAGCGGGCTATTCCTTAGAAGCATTTGAGTTTTGCAAGCAAGCTGGTAAGGCTACAGAATTTTCTGCACTACGTTTCTATACCATAGTTGCAAAAAAATTAGGACTTAATTATAAGATTGGTTTTACCGTAAATAGGTCTAATGGGATTTTAGATTCCGATTTCCCATCGTTTGATTTTGCCCAGACCTTTTTCCTTTATTTTCCAAATGAAAACCAATACCTCTTTCCTGGATCAATCTTGTTAAGGGTAGGAGATATGGATGAAGAAGTAATAAGTCAGAAATCAGTATTCATCCAAGAATTTGAAATAAACGGCGCACAAGGGGTTAAGTTCAATTTCGATACTATCCCTATGCCAAAAACATTGGTAAAGATTATTGATTTAAAGTGTAAAGTAACTGCCGACCTGAAATCATTAACTACTAAAACTGATGTTTTTGAGGTTTATAAAGGTTCGGATGCTGAGTTTTGGCGCCTTAATCATAAACGTAATTCTTTTGAAGATTTGGTTAAGATTAAAACCTCAATGCAATTTAGCACTGAAAACCCTGGGACTATTGCTAATCTTACCTTTAAAAACATAGACCCTAAACCTACAGAGTTTAGAGTTCCATTAGAAATAAATTATACCGCCACTTTACCAAACTCAATTGAAAAGATTGATGATGATTATTTAGTAAACCTAGGTTGGGTTATTGGTACCCAAACCTCATTACCAAAAAGCGAACCTAGGGTTTCGCCTGTAGATCCTACAGAATCTAAAACCTACAACAGAGTTATCGAACTTACTATTCCAGAAGGGTACACGGTAACTGGTTATGAAAAGGAAGTGAAAAAAATAAGCTACAGGAATGGAACATTGTTCTACGAATCTAAAGCAGAAGTAAAGGGTAATGTATTGGTTATCACTAATACGGAAACCTACAATTCTAACATCATGCCAGCTAGCGCATATCTGCAATATGAAGAGGTAATGAATGCCGCAGCCTATTTTAATAACCTTAAGGTGTTATTTAAGAAAAAGTAAACTGCATTTCACTTACCAATCAAACTGAAAAAAGGGCAGCTAATGCCCTTTTTTAATGTTATTTTTGCCAAAAAACCTTTACTAATGCCCCCAAAAAGCCGAACCATCTATTTAATTCGTCACGGAGAAACCGAGTATAACCGCCTTGGAATGGTACAAGGCAGTGGTATTGATTCAGATTTGAACGAGATAGGTAGGGCACAAGCAGCAGCATTTTTTGAACACTTTAAGCAAATCCCTTTCAAGAAAATCTATACCAGCAAACTGAAGCGCACCCACCAAAGTGTAGCTAAGTTTATTGAACTTGGCTTACCTTGGGAGCAACATGAAGGCCTGAATGAGATAAGCTGGGGAAATACAGAAGGGCACACTGCCTCCCCTGAAACCGACCAAGTTTATTATCAAATTTTGGCTGCTTGGCGCAATGGCGATACCAACCTAGCGGTAAACGGTGGTGAAAGTCCTAACGAAGTAGCGGCAAGGCAAAAGCCATTCTTAGATTTGATTGATAGTAAGCCCGATGAAGATCCTATATTAATATGTATGCACGGGCGTGCTATACGTATATTATTATGTGGCTTGTTAAAATTACCCCTTAGCCGAATGGATATGTTTGAGCACAGAAATTTGTGTTTGTACAAACTCCAACAAATCACTGATGGCAGTTGGGAAATAAGATTGAGCAACTTTGTTGTGCACCCACCTGCACCCTATTAACAACATTAAATTTTTTGAGCTTCAAAACAGGTGCCAAGTGGAAATAGCAAACCCCCTGAAAATCAATAATATTTTTTTTAAGGCTATATTTGGATACCAAAAATAATTTCGTAGTTTTGCAGTCCCTTTTCAAGCTAATGCCATTTTAGTATTAGCCGCTGAAAAGCAAGAGGTTAAACGCAACCTAAGACATAAAAAGGCAGAATGTCCGGTATCATTGGAAAAAAAGTCGGCATGACAAGTATGTTCGACGCCGAGGGCCGCAATTTAGCTTGCACTGTTATAGAGGCAAGTGTGAATGTGGTTACTCAGATTAAAACCATCGAGTCAGATGGTTATGTGGCGGTGCAGCTTGGCTTCGGAGAAGCTAAGGAGAAGCACACCACCAAAGCCCTAATGGGTCACTTTAAGAAAGCGGGTACTACCCCAAAGAAGAAACTTGTTGAGTTTCGCGAATTCAATCAATCAGTTAGCCTCGGCGATACAGTAGATGTATCAATTTTTGAAGATGGCGACTTTGTTGATGTAATCGGGAAAAGCAAAGGTAAAGGCTTCCAAGGCGTTGTTAAGCGTTACGGTTTTAGCGGTGTGGGTGGTCAAACCCACGGTCAGCACAACCGTGCGCGTCACCCAGGATCTATTGGTGCATGTTCGTTCCCATCAAGAGTTTTCAAAGGAACTCGTATGGCGGGCCGCACCGGTAACGATCGTGTTAAGGTTCAAAACCTTCGCGTATTAAAAGTGATGCCAGAGCACAACTTATTAATTGTAAGTGGCTCTATCCCAGGCGCTAAGAACTCAATTGTAATCATTGAAAAATAGTATCAGAGCAATGGAACTAAGTGTAATTAACTACAAAGGCCAAGATACTGGCAGAACGGTAACGCTCTCTGATGCTGTATTCGGTGTAGAACCTAATACTCACGCAGTATATTTAGATGTTAAGCAATATCTTGCTAATCAACGTCAAGGTACCCACAAGTCTAAGGAACGTGCAGAAATTGCTCGTACCACCAAAAAATTAAAGCGCCAAAAGGGAACTGGTGGTGCAAGAGCTGGCTCAATGAAGAGTCCATTATTCGTTGGTGGTGGTCGTGTATTCGGTCCAAGACCACGCGATTACAGATTTAAGTTAAACCAAAAAATGAAAGTAGTAGCTCGCCGTTCTGTGTTAGCAGCAAAGGCAAAAAGCGCTCAAGTAATGGTTTTGGAAGATTTTAACTTCGATAAGCCAAGCACAAAAAGCTATATTAACTTTCTAAGCGATGTGAAAGTAACAAACAAGAGCCTTTTAGTATTAGCTGAAAGCACTCCTAATGTTTACTTAAGTGCTCGTAACCTGAAAGGTGTTAAAGTAGTAACAGCCGATACGCTGAATACCTACGATATTATTAATGCGCAGCAATTGCTCATTTCTGAAAAGTCACTTGAACGAATCACAGCCCTTTTAGCCTAATCGTTATGGAGATCATTCTTAAAAAACCCATCGTTAACGAAAAGTTCAGCAAGCTGAACGAAAAAGGCGTGTACGGCTTTATCGTTTCCAAGAGCGCTACAAAACCAACTATTAAGGCCGTAATTGAAAAAATGTACGACGTTAAAGTGGTTAAAATTAATACAGTGAATGTATTAGGCAAAACAGTAACACGTATGAGCAAATCTCGTGTTATGCCAGGCAAAAAGCAAAATTACAAGAAGGCATACGTAACCCTACAACAGGGCCAGGTGATTGACTTTTATAACGAGATTTAATACGGAACAGATATGTCGCTAAAGAAACTCAATCCTGTAACCCCCGGCACTCGCTTCCGTATAGCGAACGCCTTTGAGGAGCTTACCGCATCAAGACCAGAGAAAAGTCTTGTAACCTCAATAAAGAAATCTGGTGGTCGTAACAACGATGGTCGCATGACAATGCGTTACATTGGTGGTGGTCACAAGCGTGCTTACCGTATTATCGATTTCAAGAGAAACAAACTGGAAGTTCCAGCAACTGTTAAAACTATTGAATACGATCCAAACCGTAGCGCTCGTATAGCCCTATTGTTCTACGCCGATGGCGAGAAGCGTTATATCCTTGCTCCAACAGGCCTTAAAGTAGGTCAGAAAATTGTAGCAGGTGTAAGCGTAGCCCCAGAAGTAGGCAATGCATTACCATTAGCTAAAATACCAGTAGGTACATTGGTTCACAATGTAGAATTACACCCTGGTAAAGGCGGTCAAATAATCAGAAGCGCAGGTACCTACGCTCAGCTACTAGCTCGTGAAGGCAAGTATGCAACCTTGAAAATGCCAAGCGGCGAAATGCGTAAAGTACTTTCTGCTTGTATGGCGACAGTTGGTGTAGTTGGCAATGCTGACCACATGAACGAACGTAAAGGTAAAGCAGGACGTACCCGTTGGCTAGGAGTAAGACCTCGCGTGCGTGGTGTTGCAATGAACCCAGTAGATCACCCTATGGGTGGTGGTGAAGGCCGCAGCAGCGGTGGCCAGCCTCGTTCAAGAAACGGCTTACTATCTAAAGGTAAGAAAACGCGTGCACCAAAGAAATATTCAGATAAACACATCATTAGCCGAGGCAAATAAGCAATATGGGACGTTCACTTAAAAAAGGACCTTATATAGATGCCCGCCTTGAGAAAAAGGTTGTGGCTCAGAACGATAGCAACAAGCGCACCGTAATCAAAACTTGGTCACGCAGATCGCTTATTTCGCCTGATTTTATTGGGCATACTTTAGCAGTACATAATGGTAACAAGTTTATACCAGTTTATGTAACTGAAAATATGGTAGGCCATAAGCTAGGTGAGTTTGCTCCTACTCGCAACTTCCGCGGCCACATTGCCAAGAAAGACAAAGGCAGAAAATAATTAGCGTAACAGGAGCGAAAAAACCAAGAAAATTAAATGGAAGCAATAGCAAAGTTACGCAATGTACCTACCAGCCCACGCAAAGCGCGTCTGGTAGCTGACTTAGTAAGAGGAAAGCAAGTATTTCAAGCACTTAGCTTGTTAAAATATCAACCACAGCACTCTGCCATTGATATTGGTAAGGTGTTGCGTTCAGCCATAGCAAACTTTGAACAGAAGTTTCCTGATATGGGTGTTGAAGATTTATATATCAAGCACATCACTGTAGATGAAGGTCGTATGCTAAAGCGTATTATACCTGCACCTCAGGGTAGAGCTCACCGCATTCGTAAGCGTAGTAACCACATCACTGTAATTGTTGCAAACCTTCCAGGTAGCATCAATTTAGATGTGAACGAAAACGAGGTAGCATTAAATACATCTAATCAATAACCAGACCCAAAAATAGATAATTAGAAATGGGACAAAAAGCAAACCCTATTGGTCTGAGATTAGGCATTATTAACGGCTGGGATAGCAGTTGGTTTGCCAAGCGTGGATATGCCGAGAAATTGGTTGAAGACGTTCAGATTCGTAATTATATAGCAGCTCGTATTCCGAAGGCTGGTATTAGTAAAGTAGTAATTGAGCGCGCAAGTAAGCGTATCACTATTACAATACATACCTCACGCCCAGGAGTGGTTATTGGTAAAGGCGGTGCCGAAATCGATAAAGTAAAAGAAGAGCTAAAGAAAATCACTAAGCAAGACGTTCAATTGAACATTAGTGAAATTCGTAAGCCTGAAATAGATGCACGTTTAGTAGGCGAAAGCATTGCCCAACAGCTTGAAGCACGTATTAGCTACAGAAGAGCTATGAAAAACGCTATTGCAGCTGCAATGCGTGTAGGTGCACAAGGTATTAAGGTAAAATGCAGTGGCCGTTTAGGTGGTGCTGAAATGGCACGTACCGAACTTTACAAGGAAGGTAGAATTCCATTGCATACACTACGTGCCGATATTGACTACGCTATTAGCGAAGCACAAACGGTATATGGTAAAATTGGTATTAAAGTATGGGTATTCAAAGGCGAAGTATATGGCAAGCGTGAGCTAAGCCCTAATGTACAAGCTGCCGATGCTAATGCTTCAGCTAATACAGAAATGCGTGGTAACGATCGTGGTGGTCGTGGTGGCAACGACCGTGGCGGTCGTGGTGGTCGCGATGGCAACGAAAGAGGCAAAGGTGGTAACCCACGTGGTGGTGCAGGCGGCGGTAACGCACGTGGCGGCCAAGGCGGTGGTAACCGTGGCGGAGCTGGTGGTGCTAACAAAGGTGGACAAGGCGGTGGAAACCGTGGCCCACGTAAATAACAACCCAACACCCACGCACAACATAATTCTTAAACATACAGCGTTTTATGCACCCTTAGGTGCCTCTAAACATAAATAACGATGTTACAACCAAAACGTACCATATACAGAAAGCAGCAGAAAGGCAGAGTTACTGGCTTAGCTACACGTGGTGCCAATATATCTTTCGGTAGCTTTGCTATCAAATCATTAGAGATAGGTTGGATTACCTCACGTCAAATTGAAGCTGCTCGTATTGCTGTTACCCGCGCCATGAAACGTGAAGGTAAAGTATGGGTTCGCATATTCCCTGATAAGCCTATTACAAAGAAACCTGCAGAGGTTCGTATGGGTAAGGGTAAAGGTGCCCCTGAATATTGGGTAGCTTGTGTAAAACCAGGCACCATTTTATTCGAAAGCGAAGGAGTAAGCCAAGAAATAGCGATGGAATCGTTACGCCTTGCAGCTCAAAAGCTTCCAGTAAGAACCAAACTTATTGTTCGTAGAGATTACTCTGCTGAATAATTGAACTTTAACCCTAGTTAGCTTAGCGCAGCGTAAAACCTGCGCTAATTCTAAAACTAACAAACCAAACCAGAAACCGCTGCCGGCTACGCCAGATGCTTTGCAACTGCTCGCCCAAAGTCGGGAATGTTTCAAATTAAATGATTTATAGTAATCATGACAAACAGTGAAATTCAAAAGATGAGCCCAGAGCAGTTGCTCAGCAGCATCGTAGCTGAAGAAGCACGTTATGCAAAGCTGAAGTTTTCGCACGCAGTGGCTCCATTAGCAAACCCAATGGAAATACGTAACCTACGTAAGCACATTGCTCGTTTGCGCACAGCCCTATCATCTAAAGCAGCAACTTTAACGGCCTAATTAGCGAATGGAAAACTTGGAAACAACAAACACCGGTAGCCTATTAGGTACCCCAGCCAATACCTTAGAGCGTAACGCACGTAAGGAAAAAATTGGTAAAGTAGTGAGCAATAAAATGGACAAAAGTATCACAGTAGCTGTAGACCGTAAGGTGAAGCACCCTGTGTATGGTAAGTTCATGCACATTACTAAGAAGTTTATGGCGCACGATGAAAACAACGATTGCCAAATTGGCGATACCGTTCGTATTATGGAAACTCGCCCAATGAGCAAGTTAAAGCGTTGGAGATTGGTAGAAATTTTAGAAAGGGCTAAGTAATAATGGTACAACAAGAATCAAGATTAAACGTAGCCGATAACAGTGGTGCTAAAGAAGTACTAGTTATCCGTGTACTAGGTGGAACCAAAAAGAAGTACGCTTCTATTGGCGATAAAATTGTTGTTACTGTAAAGAGCGCTCTTTCCAGCAGCAGCATGAAAAAAGGCACAGTTTCTAAGGCCGTAGTAGTACGTACCAAGAAAGAAATTCGCCGCAAAGATGGTAGCTATATTCGTTTCGACGATAACGCAGCTGTTTTGCTTAATAATAACGATGAGCCTCGTGGTAGCCGTATCTTCGGACCAGTAGCTCGCGAATTGCGTGAAAAGCAATTCATGAAAATTGTATCATTGGCCCCTGAAGTGTTGTAATTACCCCCGATGAAAGAGCCCCTAAAATTTAAGTTCCACGTTAAAACTGGCGATACTGTTAAAGTTATCTCTGGTGGTAGCAAAGGCAAGCAAGGTGTGGTTGCGAAAGTAGATACCACAACCTACCGTGCAATAGTGCAAGGCGTAAATCTGGTAAAGAAGCACGTTAAGCCATCGGCACAAGACCCTCAATCTCAGGGTATCATTGAAATTGAAGCTTCAATCCATATCAGTAACCTTATGGTTATTGAACCTAAAACTGGCAAGCCTACCCGCGTAGGTCGCAAGTTGAATGAAAAAGGAAAGCTTCAGCGTTACAGCAAGAAAACCAATCAGTTTATCTAAGATGGCAGCTCGTTTTAAAGAATTATATACCAAAGAAATTAGCTCAGCATTGAAAGAGCAATTTCAGTATGAGAACGTGATGCAAATTCCTCGCGTCACTAAAATATGCATCAATAAAGGTATTGGCCAAGCCGTATCTGATAAAAAATTGGTTGATGTAGGCGTTGAAGAATTAACTACCATATCTGGTCAAAAGGCAGTTCCAACTAAGTCTAAGAAAGCAATTTCAAACTTTAAGTTGCGTGAAAATATGCCAATTGGTGCTCGTGTTACCTTAAGAGGTGAGAAGATGTACGAATTTATGGATCGTTTAATTTCAATTGCTTTACCACGTGTAAGAGATTTCCGTGGTGTAAACGATAAAGGATTCGATGGTAAGGGCAATTATACCTTAGGTGTAAAAGAACAAATCATTTTCCCTGAAATTTCAATCGAAAAGGTTGCTAAAATTAGCGGTATGGATATTACTTTTGTAACCACTGCTAAGACTGACGAAGAGTGCTACGCACTTTTAAGAGCTTTCGGTATGCCTTTCCAAAACATTAACAAATAAGCCCAGCGGCTCGCTAAAATACTTATACAATGGCAAAAGAATCAGTAAAAGCCCGTGAGCGCAAGCGCGAAGCACTGGTAGCTAAATTTGCAGAAAAGCGTAAGGCTTTAAAAGAAGCTGGCAACTGGGAGGCATTAGATGCCCTACCTCGTAATAGCAGTAAAGTACGTTTGCACAACCGTTGCAAACTTACCGGCAGACCTCGTGGTTACATGCGTAAGTTCGGTATTAACCGTGTAACTTTCCGTGAAATGGCCAACGATGGTAAAATTCCAGGAATTACTAAGAGCAGCTGGTAGTATTCAGCCTCTTTAAATATAAAGCCGATGCCTTTTAAAGCATCGGCTTTTTTCGTATGTTTGAAAGCGAACAATCAGATTTATGTTACTGAAAAAACTACTTGCCCCTTATCCTGCTGTTGGTCATAAAGGTTCAAGGTACCTGTTACCAGTATTGGCGGGTTTTTTTGTAGGCTTTTTCCTTTGGTTGTTTGAACCATTTCAAATGGGTGAACTTCCCCAAGACCAGCGGTTTTTCCAATCTATGGCTTATGGACTTGTTACGTTTGTTGCTGTGTTATTCAATGTTGGCTTTTTGCCTGATTTGTTCCCAGTTATTTTTAGGTCAAAAACCTGGACAGTACTTTCTGAGATACTATTTGAAGTTTATAACGTACTCTGTATAACGGTTGGCAATGCATTTATGCACGCCTATCTCATGCATGAGCCTTTTAGGTTTGAAGTATTGCAGGCTTTCTTTTTACCTACATTTTCAATTGGCTTCTTTCCAGTCGTGTTTTATGTTTTATACCGACAGATAGTTTTAGAAAAGGAAAACATAGCCATCAGTAACGATATCCAGCCTTTAGTTGTCCATCACCTCGAAGCTGAAAAAGTACATACAAGTCACATAATTGAAACTCCGCAAACGATTACCCTTTCGTCTGAAGATGGTAAAGAGGAATTTACTTTACCAGTTGACGATGTTCTCTTTTTGGAATCGGCAGCCAATTATGTTGAGCTGGTTTATATAGTTCTAAATGCTGATAAGCCCAAGAAAATGCTTTTCAGAAATACAATGAAAAACATTGAAACTATGCTTTCGGCATATCCACAAGTATTTCTACGTTGCCATAGAAGTTTCATAGTTAATATAGAACAGATTAAGCAAGTAAAGGGTAATAGCCAAGGTGTTAATCTTATGCTGGGTGAAGGTATAGATTACGTACCTGTTAGCCGTACCAATATCCCAAGATTGAAAGAATTACTAGGCGAGGGTGAATTAGCTTAGGTATTCAACGTTCCTAATTATCCCATAAAACTTGTTTTTTGTCCCTAGGACTACTTTTCATCCCACTGTTTATCAGGTAGGGTTTAGTGCCTCATAGTTTTGTGCAACACTTCAACAAAGTGTAAACACACAAAACAACCCTGAATTTCTTATGCATACCTATCTTTTATACCTGCACATTCTTGGAGGGACTATTAGCTTAATTTTAGGCTTAGTACCCATTATTTCTAAAAAGGGAGGAATGCTACACAAAACTACAGGACGTATTTTTGGCATTGCTATGCTCACTGCAACCTTTTCTGGAGTAGTATTAGCCGTTATTAAGCCAGAGCAAACTCTTTTTTTGGTTGGGTTATTCTCTAGTTATTTAGTGATAGCAGGTATTTTACCTTTAAGACTGATGGGACCTCAACAACTGAATACTATTAAGAAAGCTTTGATTTTGCCTACTTTAGGTATAATGTTAGCTGTGGCAATGTTGCTTTTTGCAGTTTACCATTTGATACAAGGCAATGCAGAAGGCATTGTAGTAGGGGTATTTGGATTAGGTTTATTGACATCGGCCTTGGCAGATTATAAATGGATTTCTAGGTTTACTGAAACAACACGCTCACAACTTATAAGCATACATGTAGGCAGAATTGTAGGGGCCTATATTGCTAGTTGTACTGCGTTTTTGGTAGTGAACCAACCTATCCCAGTACCCTTGGTTAATTGGTTTATTGCCAATTTGGTTTTTGTTCCTGTAATCGTGTATTGGCAGAGGAAGTTGGCTAATTCGAAACAAGTTGTACCAGTTGCACAATAGTTGTTCAATAATTTATTAGGCTATTTCAATACCTATTTGGTATTTTTACAGTCAATCATTATCTGGACCCAATTTGAAAGAGTGGCTAAAAAATAACCTGAAAGGCGATCCATACATCTGGACCATCGTAGTGTTTTTGGGTATTATTTCAGTGGCTGTGGTGTATTCGTCGGTAAGTAATTTGGCTTTCCGATTTACCCATTACAATACTGAGGTTTATTTGCAGAAGCACATTTTACTAGTGCTTGCTGGGTTAGGCTTTATGTATATCGGTCATAGGATTCACTACAAATTAGTAGGCCAGGTAAGTAGGGTGCTTGTAATCGTATCCTATCCATTAGTTGCCTATGCGCAGTTTTTTGGTTCATCAGTTAATAATGCCAGTAGGTGGATTGCTGTTCCTATTATTCAACAACAATTCCAGCCATCAGATTTGGCAAAGGTGGCAGTAGTGGCTTTCGTTGCATTTGTGCTCAGTAAAGCGCAAAACAAGATTTCCGATGAGAAGGAATCTATCAATGTTATTAAGAAAATTGCTTGGGTGGTACCTTTGATTGGGCTAATAGCAATGAGTAATTATAGTACTGCAGCCTTGTTGTTTGCATCTATTTTGCTTTTACTTTTTGTTGGCAGAGTTTCGCTTAAACATATTGGTTATATATGTCTTGGGGTGGTTTTAGTTGGTTCCTTGGCGTTTTTTGCTGGTGATAGGGGTGCTACTTTCTTAAGTAGGATAACCACCTTCTTTGAAGCAAAAGAACCTGAGGGGCAGTTAGAACAATCGTTTATTGCTATAGTAAATGGTGGCATAGTGGGTAGGGGACCAGGCGGTAGCCTCCAGCGCGATTTCCTATCGCAGTCATCGTCAGATTTTATTTTCGCCATTATCATTGAAGAATATGGCTGGATAGGAGGGTTATTAGTGGTTTTCCTCTATCTAGCATTGCTTTTCCGAGGGATGCAGGCAGTGGCTAAAAGTAAAGATTCCTTCGGCGGATTGCTTTCCGCGGGGATATCGTTCTCGCTGGTATTGCAGGCTATGTTTAATATGATGGTAGCCGTAGGTTTAGTACCAGTAACAGGACAGCCATTGCCATTTTTAAGTATGGGTGGTACTTCATTGATATTTACAGGCTTTAGTTTGGGAATATTAGTGAGTATTTCTCGATCAGACTTTGAAAGAGAATCGGCCATTGGAAGTAAAGAAATCAAGCAAAAAGTAAATTTGAATGTTGGCAAAACAACCTAGGGTAATTATTTCAGGCGGTGGTACAGGAGGTCATATTTACCCTGCCATTGCCATAGCTAATGAGATAAAGCGCCGGTATCCGCAAGCGGAAATCCTTTTTGTGGGTGCATTAGGACGGATGGAAATGCAAAAGGTACCTGAGGCAGGCTATGCCATAAAGGGCTTACCCATTGCAGGTATCCAAAGAAAATCTATCCTGAAGAACCTGAGCTTTCCATTCAAATTACTCAATAGCTTATTAGCAGCTTTTAAGATAGTTGCAGATTTTAAGCCAGATATTGCCATTGGAGTAGGCGGTTATGCAAGCGCACCAACTTTGTACGCAGCATCGGCCAAAGGAGTTCCAACGCTTATCCAAGAGCAAAATAGCTATGCAGGGCTTACTAATAGGATGCTTTCTAAGCGAGTAAGGAAGATATGTGTAGCCTACCCAAACCTTGAAAAGTACTTTCCCGCTCAAAAACTAGTTTATACGGGTAATCCTGTTCGTGCCGATATCTTAGATATTTCCAATAAGCAATTAGAAGCTCGGAATAACTTTGGAATTCCTGCCAATGCTAAGGTGTTATTAGTAATTGGAGGCAGCCTGGGTGCTAGAACTATAAATCAGTGCCTAGCTACCCAATACAAGGCATTAGAAGCAGAAGGTATTTATACCATCTGGCAAACAGGTAAATCGTTTGCAGAAAAGGCAGTGAGTTTGTTTGAGCAAAATCCATCTGAACTTACCAAAGCAATGCCATTCCTCAATCAAATGGACTTAGCTTATGCGGCTGCTGATGTAGTGATTAGTAGAGCAGGAGCCTTAAGTATTTCAGAACTTTGTCTTACAGGCAAGCCTTGTATATTGGTACCATCGCCAAATGTGACCGACGATCACCAGACTAAGAATGCTATGGCATTGGTAAACAACAATGCTGCTTTATTTGTGAAGGATAGTGAAGTTGAGGCTAAACTGATTGATACAGTGCTTTCTCTTTTTAACAATATTGAACTTCAGGATAATCTTAGTAACAACATTAAGATTATGGGCAAGCCAAATGCTGCTTCGGATATTGTTAATGAAATAGAAGCCTTAATTGGTTAATCAAAAGGAATTCTAACTCAATGTTGAAGGTGAATCTTTTGAAGTTACCATAATCCTTCCTTTCTTTTTTGTTATGCCAATGGTATAGCTTGCTTATTAGGATATTTAACAAGGCAAGCTATTTTTTTGATAGACTAAAATCAAAATCTTGGGGTTCTAAACCTTCTTGTTGAGGCTCGAGATTTTTACTTTTTACTGGTACCATCATACATGATAAGATTACTCTATGTATTTTCTTTGAAGCTTCCTTCAAACTAGTAGCTCAAATGATATGTTTTTTATGGTCTGTTTACTTCAATATTTCGAAGGTTTAGCTGTGAATTGTAGGCTTTTTCTTTGAAAAGTGCACTTTAAACTTGGGATAGTAGATTTTGAAAGTGCTTTTAAATAATTTGATTGCCTGTAAACATGTTAAAGTATTAAGTATCAAAAAAAAGTAAAGTTTAGTATGTTACTACTTATATGAAAATAGTAATATTAATATATTGATAGTTAAGTGTTTGTGGGTTTTGCCTTTAATTCTGAGGGATTTTGTCTTAAAAATATTCTAATTACGCTAAAAGGTATGCGAAACAGTATTAACTTTACATGCGGTAAAAACGATTTTAATTACCAAATTTTAATATCGGTACGTATTCAGTAGTTAATGGAGCCTATTACTTACGCAATAATTGAAGATCAGTCAATTTTCAGACAAGGATTAAAACTTGTCTTGGAGCCTGAAACTTATTTGCATTTGGTATGGGAGGCCGATAGTGGTTCTAAAGCACAACAAATTCTTGAGTTAGATAACGTGCCTGATATTTTGCTGTTAGATATCAAAATGAGAAACGGCGATGGTATTGAGCTTTTAAAATGGATTAAGGCAAATGAAATTAAGGTATCGGTAATTGTACTTACTATTTACGATGATGATGCCTATATGATGCATTTGCTTGAATTAGGCGCAAAGGGCTATTTGCTAAAAGATTCAAAGGCTGAAGAGATAATTGCGGCTATAAAAAAAGTAAAAGAAACAGGTCATTATTATTCTGAAAGAATCCAGAATTTAATGATTAATAAAATTACAGGCAGAAAGATATCTTTTACTCAATATAAACCAGATGTAAACCTAACTGAACGACAAAGAGAAATACTTATTCTTATTTGTCAAGAACTTACAACTGCTGAAATTGCTGTAAAATTGAACCTCAGCAAAAGGCGTGTTGAAAGTTTGCGACAAGAACTGCTTAACCTTGTAGGAGTAAGAAACACAGCAGGCCTTGTTGTGTATGCAATTAAGAGGGGTTACTTTTTCGGTTAACAAAAAAAGAGCTTGTTGTTAAACAAGCTCTCATTCTTCATAGCCTTTTTTAGGTGTTACTTAAGTATTGCGCGGCTAATTACAAGCTTCTGAATTTCAGAAGTGCCTTCGCCAATTGTGCAAAGCTTAGAATCGCGGTAGAACTTTTCTACGGGGAAATCTTTGATATAACCGTAACCACCGAATATTTGAACAGCTTCATTAGCTACTCTTACGCAAACTTCAGATGCGTAGTATTTAGCCATTGCACTTTCAAGATTTACGTTATTGCCATCGTTCTTAAGCGCGGCAGCACGGTAGGTTAGTAATTCCGCGGCATCAATTTCTGTAGCCATATCAGCTAACTTGAACGATATTGCTTGGAAAGAACTAATAGGCTTATTGAATTGGTGGCGTTCTTTGCTGTACTGAAGTGCAGCATCGTAAGCACCATAGGCAATACCTAAAGAAAGTGCAGCAATAGAAATTCTGCCGCCATCTAAAACCTTCATTGATTGGATAAAGCCTTCGCCAACCTCGCCAATAACTTGGCTATTGTGTACGCGGCAGTTATCGAAAATCATTTCGCAGGTTTCGCTTGCGCGCATGCCTAGCTTATCTTCTTTCTTGCCTCCACTAAAACCTGGGGTACCACGTTCAACTATGAAAGCAGTCATTCCATGGCTATCGCCAACTTCGCCAGTGCGAACAATAACAACAGCAACATCGCCACTTTTACCATGGGTAATGAAGTTTTTTGCTCCATTGATTACCCAATAGTCACCATCTTTGTAAGCAGTGGTACGCATATTACCAGCGTCTGAACCAGTGTTAGGCTCTGTTAAGCCCCAAGCACCAATCCATTCAGCAGTAGCAAGTTTTGGTAAGTACTTACGCTTTTGTTCTTCGTTTGCGTGTTGTAAAATATGACCAGTGCACAATGAGTTGTGTGCGGCCATTGATAATGAAATTGAAGGATCTACTCTGCCCAGTTCAGCAATTGCTGTAACATATTCCAAATAGCCAAATCCACTACCGCCGTATTCTTGAGGAACCAAAACGCCCATTAGGCCAAGATCTCCCAACTTCTTCATTAATTGAACGGGAAATTCTTGACTTTCGTCCCATTCTCTTATAAAAGGTGCCATTTCACGTGCAGCAAAATTGCGCACCATCTCGGCAATCATTTTTTGATTTTCGGTAAAACCGAAAGTCATAGTACTTCCAGCAACTGCAGTTTCCATTAAAATAAATGTTGGTGTATTCAATCACGAAGGTAGCATTTTAGTTTTGCCTAGCAAAAACTAACCTTCTAAATCCTTAAAATTAAGGTGTATTTAACTAAAACTTACTTCTTCAACCAAGTTTACCAATCTGCTTATATCTGGAATTATTTCCATATTCTCGGCAAGATTTAAATCTTGGCCAACTACTTGGTAGCCAGTAAGTAATATCTGACTTTCTTTAAACAACTTACCCATTGTTTCTAAATAACCTTGTATTTCGCTCTGGTTTGGGGTTGTTGTGCAAATAGTTAACAGATATTGTGGGTTGTAAATTTTGTAGGCTTCATGTACATCTGAAATAGGTAATGATTGTCCTAAATAGATGCACCTATGACCTCTGCTTCTAATTATATACGATGCAAAAAGCAAACTAAGCTCATGTAGTTCGCCTTCTGGCAGGTACAACATAAACTTAGTGGCCCCTTCTTTCTTATTACCGAGCTGCCCATCAATAGCTACAATTAGCTTCTGTCTGATAAGAAGGGTAATAAAGTGTTCTTGCGCCGGATTTATTGATCCAGTTTGCCATAAGTAGCCTACTCTTATTAGGAATGGAAATACAACGTTGATCATTGTTTTTTCAAACCCGTGGTGAAGCATATTGGTATTGATCACCTTTTCGAAGCGGTCTTCTTCCAAATCGACCATGGCAATGGTTAATGCCTGAATCTGGTCTGGAAATTTGTAATTACGTTCGGTAAGTGAAATTACCTCTTTGCTCATTTCATCTACACTCATATTAGCAATCTTGCTAATCTTGTAGCCATTTTCATTGAGCAAAGAAATATTAAGGACCAGTTTAAGGTCCTCATCGTCGTACAAACGAATGTTTGAGTCAGTTCTGCTAGGCTTTAAGATATTATAGCGTTGTTCCCAAATACGTAAAGTATGGGCCTTAATACCTGAAAGATGCTCTAAATCCTTTATAGAATAACTCATTGTGTTAAATGTTTAATATAGATACTGTGATCTGACTAACAACTACCGAATAGTAATAACTTTAAATTGAGCGCTCCGAAGAAGCCAATCTGCATTAATAAAACTGGTAGGGCTAATGAGTTTTGTGTGTTTTGTTTGTGACCTAATGTAAGTATACTGTTTAGTAGTACTGCTGTTAGAAACCAACCTATGTAGTTTTGAAATGGGATTATATTGTTATCCCAGCTCCAAAAATTTAGGTTTATTGCAACTGGTTCAATGAGTACATCTAATAAAGTAATACCTATAGAACCAGTAATAATTAGTATAAGTTTATTGTTTACGTTAAACTGTTGTAAAACCGAATTTGAACTGTAAACCATTAATATCCAATTTACTCCAATTAAAGGCGGAACATCTGCAATCTTAATTCCTAAAGCACCTTCATATTGATAGTTGCCAAAAATAAGACCCGTTTTTACGCCAATAAGTTCAACTAACCAGCCTATAACGCCCACTAATATTAGGCGTATAGCAAAACCTTTGGATTTTTCAGGGTTAGCTATTAACAACGCAGTTGCTGTAATAAGTAAGTGAAAGGGAACAAGGAATGTAAACCAATCGTTCCAAAATCCACAAAAAGAAAAACCACCTATCCCAACCACATGCAAAATTGCAAGTACCCAAATGATATTATTTGGCTTGTTGAATGTTAGCAGGATTGGGTTAAGCACTTTATTTTGGTAGATACCGGTCACTTTATATTTACGATTAACTATATAACACTATGTGTTGTTTCTTGTTTAACTATTGACTTGGTAATTTAAACAAATACTTTTGAGGTTTAAAAATGGAAGTGTTAAAATTTTAAATATAGTACTACCTTACCTTAAAATAATAAATGATGAAGTTAGCTTTTATAACTGGCGCCACAAGTGGAATAGGTGCTGCAACCACTCAATTATTGCTTGATTCTGGTCTATACAAGGTTATTGTTTGTGGGAGAAGAGCCAATAGACTAAAAGCTTGGACAGAGAATGAGGCTTATGCAGGCAAAGTTTATGCACTATGTTTCGATGTAAGAAACGAATTAGAAGTAAAGACTGCAATTGATAGCCTTCCAGAAAATTGGAGAAATATTGATTTTCTTTTGAATAATGCAGGGAACGCTCACGGTTTGAGTGCCTTTCAGGATGGCGATACTGCAGATTGGGATGCTATGATGGACGGGAATGTGAAAGGCTTACTATATGTTAGTAAATACATTGTACCCTTTATGATTGCGAGAAAGCAAGGCCATATTATCAATATAAGTTCAATTGCTGGAAAAGAAACGTATGCCAATGGTGCTGTTTATTGTGCAAGTAAGGCAGCAGTTGAGGCAATAACCAAGGGTATGCGGATTGATTTACTTCCTCATAATATAAAAGTAGGTAGTATAGCTCCTGGTATGCTTAATACTGAGTTTAGTTTAGTTCGTTTTAAGGGCGATAGTGAAAAAGCGGAATCAGTTTATAAAGGGATGGACCCTTTGGTTGCCGATGATATTGCAGAATTAATTTGGTTTATGATAACCCGCAAAAGCCATATCAATTTAGCAGATGTGCTTATTTTGCCAACAGCACAGGCTGCAGCTACAATTGTGAAAAGGGACTAGTTTAAATAATAATTGCCTTTATGCTACAAACTACGAAGCGGAATTGCCGTAGGCAATTCCGCTTCGTAGTTGATATAAGCTTCCCTTATTCAGGTATTACAGAACCAAAGCCAAAGTGATTCCCGAAAGGGTCAACCATATTAAATTCGCGCATACCATAAGGCTGGTTTATTAACTCGGAAACCTCAATACCTTTTGCCTGGTATTCAGCATGAACAGCATCTACATTTTCAGGTTCTAAGTAAACCATAGATACCGTTTGAGGTATTTCATTGCTATAATGAAAATCTATTCCTGAATGACCTAAAATTAGGTAATTGGGCATTTCGGCTACAATATTCCAATCTAGTTTTTCCCAAAAGGCTTTGGCTTCTGCTATTGAAGAGCAGTAAATAATTGGGGCAATCGATTTAAAAGTGGTCATGAGGTTGTTAGGATTAAAATTGGTTGAGGTTAAAAACTAACCCAAATAACCCCAATTATTCCACAACTGCAAACTTGCCAACTAAAGTTTCAGTGCCTTCGTCGTCGCTGGCGTAAACTAGGTAAATACCTGTTTTGGCTCTGCGGTTGTTATAGTCTTTCAGGTTCCAACTAAAACCACCGCCATTGCTATTGCCTTCAAAAACTTTGCGTCCTGCAATATCTGTAATCTTTACTTGGCTATTCGCTGGCAAGCCTCTGATACCTAATAAGCCATTAAATTCAGGACGAACAGGATTAGGGTAAACTACTATTTCGTTACCATCAGCAGTTGGGTCTGTAGCATTATATCTAAAGCTAACTATACCATTTTCGGTAGAAATAAAAACTTCGCCAGTTAATTTATTGATAGCTATATCAATGATATTGTTGCTAGGTAGCGGGCTATTATCAGTATTAAAAAACAGGATTGACCTTGAAATATCCTTATCATAAAGGTAAACACCATTCCTTTTGGTTCCAAACCATTTTCTGCCTCCGCCGTCAATAGCAACAGCAGTAATTTGCTCTTCTTCCAATAATGGTCTGCCTTCAAAAATAGGTGTAATGGCATTGATTGGTTGGTTTGCAGAACGAGTAGCCGATGAAGGACTATAAAATACTGCCACACCAATATTAGTACCCACCCAAATGCTGCCATCAATATCTTTAGCCATATCGTTTACTGTTTCACTTGGTAAACCACCATTATTGGTCGCAGTATTTAAACTACGTTGAATGCCTTGGTCAGATACCACCCAAATACTAGCAGGTGAAGTACGGTTAGGGGCTATTCTTACCCACTTATCGTTATTATCAGCAACCAAAATATCAATTGGACATTCATAGCTATCTGCTGAATTATCGGGCGATTGTATTTCTGTAAACGACTTGTCTGAGAAGTTGTAACGATGCAAACCAGGCTTGCTAGTTCCTAAAGTAAAATTACCAATGAATAATTGGTTTCTTAGGTCAATCGCTGTTGAGGTAATTCTAGTAAAACCCGGTTGGCTTAGTAAAGAATTTAATGTAGAGTTGCTTGGGAACGATTCGTCCCAGCGTTCATAACTGATTGTTCTACCGTTCCTATCAATATCTGAAATTAGCAAACCACCTCCCCATAAAGAAGCGTATAATTTTGTGCCACTAGCATTTGTATTGATATGCACACAGTCTTCAAAAAATGGTTTTGGTAATCGTTCAAAGTTAAAGTTTTGCCAACCTTCATCGCCAAGAATAGAATAGCCTGCCGTGTTTCCTAGCTTGTTATAAATAGCGGCCCCGTAACCACCTGCGGCAAAGGCAACTTTATTACTGTAAGGATGCATTTTTAATGCAGTCTTCATAATAGGCGATTCAAACCGAACCGTATTTAGCCTCCCATTAACCAAATAGCCAGGCGTTTTAGTAAAGTCAGAAACCCAGATAGTGCCGTTGGCCTCTTGTGCTGCACTAAGCAGAATATAAAAGGAAGTATCGGTAAAGGACTTTGGAACAAAGTCTGAACCCATAGTAATGAGGTTATTATTATTACGCGCAAATAGACTATCAGAACCAGCGTTTAAATTTTCAATTCTGCCTGTTAAATAGGGTAATTGAGCATTTTCTAACCTTCTCCCATTTTTACGATACAAAAAGCCGTTGCCACTATTCC
>JAIYDB010000050.1 GCA_027487695.1 Cytophagaceae bacterium
GCAGTAACCTCAACTTTTTCACTCGCTTAAACCTTCCGTTTGAAGTTTTAATCCCTTTTTTCAGCCCCCTTGGTTGCTGTTGGGATTGCAAAGGTAGGAAAAGAGTTTGATAGTGCAAGAGTATATCCAAAAAAAGATTAAAAATATTTGAACAAAATTTACAAACAGCTCAATTACAGGAATTTGGGATATAAACTTATTTTTTAAAAAAGAAATACACTGCTCCTAGTAGGCAAAAGAAGCCCCAAAGGTGGTTTAAACGTAGTTGTTCGTTTTTGAATAACACCAAACTAAAAACAACAAATACCAATAAGGTGAGTACTTCTTGAATAATCTTTAACTGTAAAAGGGAAAACGGACCTCCATACTCTTGTGAACCAATTCTATTGGCAGGCACTTGAAAGCTGTATTCTAACAATGCAATTGCCCAACTAAGCAATACTACGCCCCACAAAGGCAAATTCCTTAACTGTTCAACCCCCTTAAACTTCAAATGCCCGTACCAAGCAAGGGTCATAAATACATTTGATATTATAAGTAAACCTATGGTAATTGCTGCTTTCATTTTACTATTAAGCTATTTGCTAACAAATGTATAAGGTTTTAGGGGTTATGAGCGGCAGCTCTTTAGATGGTTTAGACTTATGTATTTCTAGCTTTTCGCAAGAAAATGGGCTTTGGAGTAGTGAAATACTGAAAACTGCTTCTGTTGGTTTCCCTCAAAACTTAGTAGCCAAACTTAGCAAAGCCAGAAACTTGAGCGGTTTGGAACTTACTATCTTGGAAAATGAGTTTTCAGGATTTGTAGCTGATAGCATAAATACCCATTTTAATAATAATGATTATGAGTTGATTGGCTTTCACGGACATACCGTATTCCATAATCCTAATGAAGGCTATACCTTACAAATTGGCAATGGTGCCTTGCTTTCAGCAATGTGTGATAAGCCTGTAGTATATGACTTCCGCCGTACCGATGTGGCACTTGGCGGACAGGGTGCGCCTTTGGTACCAGTGGGCGATGCGCTACTCTTTAATCAGTATGCAGGCTGCTTAAACTTAGGTGGAATTGCTAACCTATCTGTAATTCCAAAGGAGGGAGATATTTTAAAGCTTGCTGGTTTTGATGTTTGTGCTTGCAACCAGGTACTAAACTTCTATGCCCAACAACTAGGATTTCAATACGATGACAGTGGAAAACTAGCACGCTTAGGAACTATTGATGCCAATCTCCTTGCTTACTTTAACAATATCCCTTGGCTAGCTCTCCCCTACCCGAAAAGTTTGGGCAATGAGTACGTGTACGAGTATTATATTGAAAAGGCTCCAAAAGTTCATCCGGCAGATGGACTTGCAACTGCAACTGACCACATTGCTGAACAAATAGCAAAAGCCATTTCGACTTATGAATTGAAAGGTGAAGTACTGGTAACTGGTGGTGGCGCCTTTAATACTTTTCTAATTGAAGAAATTGGCAAAAAGTTGAATCAACTAAATAGTGCTGCATCAATTCTGGTTGCTTTTCCAGAACTTATCAATTTTAAGGAGGCGCACTTATTTGCTTTTTTGGGTTTACTCCGTTGCCTAGAAATAGAAAATACTTGGGCAAGCGTTACTGGAGCATCCCGAAATGCCATTTCAGGAGCATTGGTTGGGTTAAACCCATATAAATAAAAAATGCCCACTAACTAATGTATAGCTAATGGGCATTAAAACTTAAAAACTCAAACTATTCTTCGCCTTTTACAAAAGCTCTTAGGTCTGACTTTGAAGCTGAAAAACTAAACTTTTCGTTAGCTATTCTTAAGAACTCATTTTTGTTGGTACACTTATTATAGGCGTACTTGGCAAATTCTAGCTTATCGTTTTCATAAGAAAGTTCGCCCATTACAGAAGCAATTTGCTGAGCAGAAAGACATTCAGCATCAGCCAAATCTTTTGCTGAAGCCAATCTATCTGCTGCAAAACTCTCGTTCTTTAAAGATTTAAGGGCTTCATTGAACTTTGAGGTGAACATTGGATTAATACACTTTCTGGTATTTCCACTATTGCCTTTTCTAGGTGCAGCCACATTAACTGCAGGTTCAGCAGCATCAGATTCTTCTGTTTCTTCTACTTGAACTGGCTGCTGTGTTCTTTTTACTGGCTTTTTAGTTTTAGTTGGTGGCGGAGTTGGCTGACCTATAGCTGGGTTGGTTTGCTCCATTTGCATACCCATCTTAATCATATCAGTTGTTAAATCCATTGTTCTTCTAAACATTTCCATACCCATCTCATCCATTGGTTCTGGCTTAGATGTAGTAAAACCATACGTAGGAAACTCATCGTCTTGAGTAGATTTAGCAACATCAGCTGCCTTTGCTTTTGGTTGTGCAATTGATTCAAAATAATCAACCGCCATAACAAGCATGCCCTTATCCTTTTTCAAGCGGGAAGGTCTAACGACATAAACCACGTGGTTAAAACCAGGATCAGCTCCTTCTAATTGAATTCGAGTATCAATTGCTGGTTTGCTTTCATCTTGGAAAATAATACGAGCTCTGTAAGCACCCAGTTTTAGGCCCACTACCTTTACTCTGGCACCCGCCTTATCTGATTGTTTAACACCATTAAGCACCAGCCAAAAAGGTGAGCCATCTTGTGAGAAAACCGAGAGTACGTGACCTTTCGGTACTTCACCCACGCCAGCACCATCGGTATCGTCTTGGGCGAATGCCGATAAACAGCCTAAAAAGGCAAATAGAAATAGTATGTAGAATTGCTTTTTCATTGATTTAGAGAATTTTGGGTATCGTTATTTTTTCTTTTTCAACTGCTTTTTCTTTTGACCAGCAGGTGAAAGGGTACTCTTTTTTGGGGCTGGCAAATCGGCTGCGCCGTCAATACCAGGGATAGTATAATTAGTTGGAGCAAACGATATTTGTCTGCCATAAATTAACTTTACATCTAAACGTTTAGCCTTGAAACCTGGAATTTCATCTGAAATATCAAGCACCTTATCGGCCAATTCATCTGGCTTCTTTCGGAAAGTGCAGTTTAGCTTTTGGAAATCATCGGCACCCACTACTTCCATTTCACCACCGAAGTTAGGGTCGGCCTTTAGTTTATTGCGCAGTTCACGTACATCTCTGAAAGTACCAGCCGAATAAATCCTGATTTCGAAAGGAGTACCATTGTTAATCCAATCGCCAATATAGCCGTTGAAAGTTTCCAGAATTTGGTCCATTCCCTTGTCAATGGCATTTGAAAGCGCATCGCGAGTAGCTTTACGCACATCGTTACTTTTTTGCCAATCTCCAGAAATTTCCATAGTACCAAGGCCTTCTGCTGTACAGTTATCGTAAAGCTTCACTTCAATGGTTGCCTTACGAGCTTTATTTACAAAGCCTTCTTCACGCTCATCGAAATGAATTGATTTAATGAATACCAAGAACTGGGCACCACTTCTTATACCCAATTGCTGAGCATAAGAAAGTTCAGTAGTATCCTGTTCTTCCATCATCCTGCTAGCCTCTTTGGCAAGTTCCTCAAATCGCTTCTTTTCTATGTAACGATACTTAGCCTTACCCAAACCCGCATTGATTCGTTCCGTTGCAAAATCGAAATTTGGGGTTTCAGATTTATCTTCAGTCCTAGGGTCATAAATTACCATAAAACGAACACCTCCAATTTGCTGTGCTAATAATCTAGCATCTGCACGCAAAGGGGTAAGACTTACGGTAGCTGTAATCGTCATTTCGTAGTTTTCACCTACTTGACCTTCTTTTACAATATCGAATTTGGTTATATAACCACTCGCCTTAGAAGCCACCGCATCTGAAACCAAAGCGAAGTTTTCCATTCTGCTTTCAGACTGAAGGGCTACCCCACAAGCTTGTTCTACTGCATTGCGAAGCGCATCTTTCTTTGCATCAGCCGCGTTTATGCCAACACCTTTAGCAGTAACTACCGATTCCGCAGCTGCTTTGCCTTGGGCAAAAACAGCACTTACCGATAGCACCACTACTACTATTATTCCTAGAAATTTATTCATTGCTTTAATGATTGATTTGGCTCAAAATTAAAGGAGCATTAGCAAAAACTTACCAATTTTTCCTGCCACCTGACCAATCTTTTTCCAATTGATTTTGCTTTTGTTGGCATCGGCAATTTTGAAATGACCAGTAGCAGCATCTTGTACCACATCAATAACTTCTACACCCTTTTTGAAGCCAGTTTGTTCGGCAATCAACTTACCAGTTTGTAGAATTTTAGGGAACTTTCCCTTTGAAGGATCGTATAATTTTTTGCTATCCAACAGCACATCGCCATTTTCATTCACAATAACAGGGAACATACTTGGCTCAAACTTACCAGCCACACGCAATGCTAAAGGCTTAGTAGTATTATCCGCATCTGCGGCGGCAGCAAGGTCAGTTTCTGAAACAGAACTTGGTTTTGCTCCCATTGTTACCATAGCACCTGGGTTAGCAGTAGTATCTGGTGCCTTGGCACCTTCGGGAACTTCAGGCAATTCGCCAATTACTGCAGGAGCTAAACCGTTATTAGCGTAAAGTGGCACACGCATGGTAACTTCAATTTCGCCATCAACAATTCTTGGTCTGCCCACCATTTGAGCACCTTTTACAACACCTTCCACTTTAGAAACTACCTTATCAGAAGTAGTGATTAAGTCTTGAACAGTAGTTTCGCCTTGAATATGAACGCCTTTAATAATTTCTAGTAGGTTACGTTGCGCATCAACCACGGCACCCCTTCTGGCCATTGCATTAGCTTGGGCTTTGTTCTTGAAACGGGTAGTATCAATGATAGAACTACCTACCGCTTCAATATACTGACCCGTATAGTTGATAGAACCGTTTTCTGTGTTTTCTATTACGGGCTTGGCATTATTTGCAGCCGCATCAATAGGGTTGCCACCAGAATTTTTTGAAGCTTTTATTTTACCAGCAGCATTACCTGGCTGTGCAAACGCACCTAAAGAAACTGCAAGAAGTATTACTAAAATGGAAATCTTTTTCATAAGCAAGTATAGTTGTTACAATCCAAAAGTAAGGTGTTGAATTACCATCACCAAACTTTATTGCCTATGATTACTGAAAGTATGGTTTGATTGAGGGAACGATAGCTAAATGAAAGTGTTTAGCCTAAAGTTTAACCCCTCTATCCAATGTTTAACACTACACCCATGTGGTAATGCAACTTCAGAAAGAATAAGGGTAGCATTAACGATTTAAACGTCTTTGCCATTTTACAATTTCAAACCAAATCACAAATACAAAACCAGTTCCAACTGCTATGGAAACCTGAGCCAGCGATAAAACTTCTAACTGAAACAAATTCCGAATAAAGCCTATTCCGAAAATGCCAATAGTAAGTATAATGGTGATTGGTAGTATGATATAGATAAGGTTATTCTTATTTTGAAGTGATTTAATGACCGATTCGGTGGTAGATCTATTTACCAAGGTTAAAAAGATATTGGCACTAATAAGGGTTATAAATACCATTGACCTTGTTTGTACTTCTGTAAGTTCTATCCATATAGCGTATTGGTAAACACCAATGATACCCACCATAATTACAAATCCTTGAACTAAAGCGGCGGCTAGTTCGTGCCACTGGAAAAAGGTTTGCGTAAGGTGACGTGGTTTCTGTTTCATGGAGTTCTTTTCCATTGGCTCATTTTCATAAATGATGGAGCAGGTAGGACCCATAATTAACTCTAAGAAAATAATATGTACGGGCGCAAGAATTACAGGATACGCCCATCCCAACGCCAAAGGAACTATAACAGTGAGAATAATAGGAATGTGAATAGCAATTACATACAATATTGCTTTCTTCAAATTATTGTAAATCCTCCTACCCATGGCAACGGCTTTCACCATCGCTTCAAAGTTATCGTGTAATAAAACCAAGCCTGCTGCTTGTTTAGCTATTTCAGAACCTCGCTTTCCCATGGCAACGCCGATATTTGCCGCTTTAAGGGCTAAGCCATCGTTTACGCCATCGCCTGTCATGGCAACAATTTCTCCTTTGGCTTTTAGCGTGTTAATTACTTTGAGCTTTGCTTCAGGGAACATCCTTGCAAAAATGTAGGTGTTATCTACTGCGGAAGAAAGGTCTTTATCAGAAAGAGCCATCAAATCGGCACCACTTATTACCTTATCAGAATTTATAAATCCAACTTGTTTAGCGATAGTAGCGGTGGTGGCAATGCTATCGCCAGTGATTATTTTAACTTGAATTCCCGCTTCATAAAATGATTTAAACACTTTGGCCATATTCTGCTTCGGCGGGTCGTAAAAGGCTACTAACCCTTTGAAGGCAAACTTTATATCTTGTTGCTTTTCAGGATAATTATCGCCTTCAAATTGGGCTAAACCTACACCCAGAACCCTGTAACCTTCCTCAGCTAGTTCGTTTGTTATAAGATGGAGCTTTTCTACCTCTTCTTTTGAAAGACCTGAGACCTCAAACAATGCAGCAGGTGCACCCTTGGCTACCATAATTCTTTCACCGCCAGGACCTTCAAATTGGTGGGTCATCATGGGTGGCTTGCCTTCCAATGGATACTCGTGTATCAGCTTAAAATCAGGTCGTCGGTCTGGTTTATTAAAGGCTTCATAAGTTTGGTGCAGCGCTTGCTCCATAGGATCGAAAGGGATAGGTTCACTTGCCCACATAGCCCATTCCACAATTGCCTCACCCTTTTCAGTTAAATCCTTTCCAATTACCTCAACTTTATTTTCTTCAAAAACAAATACCTTGGCTAAGGTCATCCGATTTTCTGTGATGGTGCCTGTTTTATCGGTACAAATAACCGTTGCACTACCAAGGGTTTCTACCATTTGGGTATTCTTCACCAGAACTCCAGCCTTCATCAATCTGAAAGCACCAAGTGCCATAAAAGTGGTAAATGCTACAGGAATTTCTTCTGGTATTACACTCATAGCCAAGGTAAGTGCTTTGAGCAAACTACTTAATACCTCCCTTGATTGGTAAAAATGAATACCCCAAACTGCCAAAAACACCACACCTCCAGCAATGACCATTTTGGTGACGAAATTCTGGATTTGAATTTGTAGTGGCGTTTTGGGAACTACAATCGCTTCTAATTGCTTTCCAATTTTACCAAGTTTGGTGGCATTGCCAATGGTATTAACCTCAAAAACAGCCAAACCTGTGGTGCATAAAGTACCTTGAAAAACAAGGTTATCGGGTTCATTAACTGATTTTGATACAGAAGCCGATTCGCCTGTAAGGATTGATTCATTTACTGTAAAATCGTGGGCTTGTTTGATTACCCCATCAGCTGGCACATTTCCTCCTTCGGATATTTGAATAAAATCGCCAATTACTATTTCTTCAACTAGGCATTCTTGTAATGTGCCATCCCTAAAGACCTGGCATTTAGGTTGGGTAAGTTGTTCTAAACTAGATAAGGCAGAACGTGTTCTAGCATTTTGAAAAAGAGAAATACTGGCAACAATCCCAATAGCACCCAACATAAAATAGGCATCGGTTTGCTTGCCCATTACAAAGTATATAGCCGCTGTTGCCATCAATAGCAACGACATTGGCTCCAGAAATACATCCTTAATCGCCTCCCAAACAGGATATACCTTTTTGCCTACAAATACATTACTACCGAACTCTTTGCGGGACGCACTAACTTGTGAATTGGTTAAACCACCAAAATTGTTCACCGCCATAGTAAAACCTCTAATTACAACTACCTTATTTTGTGTAAGATAACGAAATTAGAAGGGAAGTTCTCCTATCTACCTCAACTTTTCCGCTAAAAACTGAGCAGTGTAGTTATCAGTTAGCTTAACCATATCTTCAGGTATGCCTTCAAAGCAAATGGTACCGCCATTATCGCCACCGTCAGGACCTAAGTCAATAATCCAATCTGCCGTTTTAATCACATCCATATTGTGCTCAATAATTACTACCGTATTGCCTTGCTCTATCAGGGCATTGATGGCTTTGAGTAGCTTACTAATATCGTGGAAGTGCAAGCCTGTTGTAGGCTCATCAAATATGAAGAGGATATTCTCTTTCTTTTCTGAACTCTTACCTAAGAAACTAGCCAGCTTCACTCGTTGTGCTTCACCACCACTTAGCGTATTGCTACTTTGCCCAAGTTTTACGTACCCTAAGCCTACATCGGCAAGGGGTTGCAGACGCTCAGCAATTTTTGGTTTTTCCGAAAAGAAGGTAATAGCATCGGCAATAGTTAAATCAAGAATTTCGGCAATATGCTTTTCGTTGTAAGTTACTTCCAGAATATCTTGCTTAAAGCGTGCACCGTGACAGCTATCACACTTCAAATAGATATCGGCCATGAACTGCATTTCAATTTTTACTTCGCCTTCTCCTTGGCAAACTTCACATCTGCCACCATCAATATTGAATGAAAAATGACCAGGGCCATATCCTCTTGTTTTACTCAATGGCTGATCGGCATACAAGTTTCTGATAGCATCATAAGCTTTGATATAGGTTACAGGATTGCTACGACTACTCTTACCAATTGGGTTCTGATCTACAAACTCAATATGTTCTACCTTTTTAAGACGGCCTTCTAACCTATCGTATTTACCGCCCTCTTCAAAAGAGATACCCAGTACTCTTGCCAATGCAGGGTACAATACCTTCTTTACCAAGGTACTTTTTCCACTACCACTAACCCCTGTAACCACAGTAAGCACTCCTAATGGAAACTTTACGCTCACATTTTTAAGGTTGTTTTCTCTGGCACCTAGAACTTCGATATAGTTGCTCCAAGGTCTACGTTGGGTAGGAATAGCGATGGTTTCAGTACCCATAAGGTATTTGAAAGTATGGCTATCTACATCCAAACCTGTAATAGAACTTCCATCTGGGGTATTCACATCCATTTGGAAAAGAAGGTTACCACCGTGGCTACCTGCATCGGGACCAATATCAATGATTTGGTCTGCCGCTTGCATTACTTCTTCTTCGTGTTCTACCACAATTACAGTATTACCTAAATCGCGTAAACTCACCAACACTTTAATCAATCGCTCAGTATCTCTAGGGTGCAAACCAATACTAGGTTCATCCAAAATATACATAGAGCCTACCAAGGCACTTCCTAACGATGTTGCTAATTTTATACGCTGGTATTCACCACCGCTAAGTGTACTTGTTAGTCGGTTCAAAGTCAAATACCCTAAACCCACATCCAACATATAACTAAGTCGGTTCTTAACCTCGTTTACAATTTGCTTGCTTACAGTAAATTCATAGTCAGTAAGTTGCAAATCCCTAAAATAGGTCGCTACCTCGTGAATAGGCATCAGCACCAAATCGGTGATGCTTTTGCCTCCTAATTTCACATAGGAAGCATCTTTCCTTAATCTGGTACCTCTACAGTCTGGACATACCTTTCTGCCGCGGAAGCGAGAAAGCATAACTCGGTACTGTATTTTATAACTGTTCTCTTCTAAAAACTGGAAGAAGGTATGTAAACCATTGAAGTATTTATTACCATCCCAAACTAGTTTCCTTTCCTCATCTGTTAAATCAATCCAAGGCCTATAAATAGGGAAATCAAACTTGATCCCATTTTTTAGCAGCGGCGTAAGCCATTCTGCTTTAATTGTGTCGCCTTTCCAGCAGGCAATTGCCCCTTCAAAAACACTAAGCGATTTATCAGGAATAATGAGGTCTTCATCAATCCCTAGAATTTTACCGAAGCCATCGCAGGTTTTGCAGGCGCCATAAGGGTTATTAAAACTAAAGAAATTTACCGATGGCACTTCAAAGGCAATACCATCCTGCTCAAATCGCTCACTGAAAATACGGTCTGGTTGGTTTGGCTGACGTAATACGCATACCCCGTCACCTTCAAACCAAGCGGTTTGAACAGAATCGGCCAGGCGGAATTGGTTATCTTCCTCGTCCTTGTTTATACTGGCACGGTCAATTAATATAAAGGTATCGGCAGGTGCCTTTTTAGGCAACTTGCCTTCTAACATTTCTTCTACATAAAGCAAATCAGGTCCCTGCACCATACGGGTAAAGCCCTTTTGTAGCAAAATCTTTAGCTCGGTTTCGTAATCCCGATCTTCATTTTGCCTGAAAGGAGCCATGATCATTACCCTACTGCCTTCTTCCAAAGTTTGCAGATAGGATACCACCGTTTCAACGCTATCCCTACCAACTGCTAAGCCACTTACTGGGCTATAGGTTTTGCCTACCCTGCTAAACAGCAATTTGAAGTAATCGTAAATTTCAGTTGTAGTACCTACAGTAGAACGTGGATTTTTAGTGTTTACCTTTTGTTCTATGGCAATTGCAGGACTTACCCCTCTGATATAATCAACCTCAGGCTTTTCCATTCTGCCTAAGAACTGACGGGCATAACTGCTTAAGCTTTCCACATACATTCTTTGACCTTCAGCATAAAGCGTATCAAATGCCAACGACGATTTTCCCGAACCACTTAAACCCGTAATAACCACCAACTTGTAACGAGGAATGGCTACACTTAAGTTCTTTAAATTATTAACCCTAGCCCCTTTAATGATAATGAACTTTTTAGGGTCCATATTTTCAGAGAATGGGGTGGCAGGCTTTAATCTGATGGTTTGGGCTGTCATAACACGGCAATTTAGCCAAAATAGGTCGAAACATATTTGGCATACTGAAATAGGATGCCTACTTGTTGAACATAAAAAAACAGAGGCTTGTTTCTAAGCCTCTGTTAATCTATAAGGTATGTGTACTAATTACTTCTTTAAGAAATTAGCTTTCAATACTTTACCATTGTTCAAATTCAATAACAATAGATATTGACCTGCTTTTAACTGAGAAGGTAAATCTAACTGCGTTTCACCTTCAGCTAAAACTGTTTGTGAAACAAGCTTACCATTGTTATTGTAAATTTTTACTAATCCACCATTAGCGGCTTCATTTCCAAAATTTAAAGTAGTAGATGCCGGAACAGGCCATACTGCTAAGTTTTGAACCAAATTTGCTTTCACTGAAAGTGGCACCGTGGTAAAGTTTTCAATAGTGCCATAGTATGTACCGAAGTTTGTTCTAATAAATGCCCTGTAACGATAAGCAGTACCTGCCTCTAAATTATCAATAGTGCTATCATAATTGGCAGCAGTAGTTGTTGGCATAATTACCACCGTACTTTGCGGATCGGTAATTGATGGCACTTCTGTATCGGAAGCTAGGTTATACACAAAACCACGTTCAATCAATTGCTGGGTGCTATTGTTCTGTAATAGCGCATTTAGCTTTGCAGTGAACTGAGTGATATTAGTTGATGGTAAGGTTGCGAAAGTATAGTTTGCTGGTGCACTACTAACTGTGTAAGAGGCAGTAATTTCTCTTCCTTCGTCGCTTAGATAATCAGTGAAAAATTGGAAAGTATTTGAATAAGTTCCTGTGCTTTCATTTTGGTATGAAATAAGCAACTGACCTGAGGCAAAAGGATTTAGCCTAAGCGGATTTGGCAACATTGAAATGGTGCCATTGGCAGTACGAAGGCTCGCTACTGTTAAAGTATCGACCCCTAGGTTTTGTACTACTAAAGTATCGGTACCAGTAACACCTTGAAAGGTTGGCTGTAAAGTAATATTACTTGTTAATGGTAGCAGACCACCTCTAAAGAAATAAGCAACTCTATTTTCCTTTGTAATTACACTGCGAACTGGTGAATAGGTTACATAAACCCTACCATTAAACCTATATCGAACAAATGCAACTACTGAATACTCTACCCCTGGAGTAAGCGGACGTGCAACACGAACAAAGTTTCTTAGATCGGCACTCGAGTTATCTATGATAGTTCTGATGTTGGTTGATTCAAAACGTAGCTCAGCGACTAAACCTAGTTTATAAATAAAGCCCTTATCAATAATACGAGCAGTATCTAAAAGTCTGGCACTTGCACGGAAACGGGCAGTATCGTATCCAATAGAGTCTTGATTATATTCTGGCATTAGCACTTCATATTGCTCACGGAAGGCTCCACCGCCGCCGCCTGAACCGCCACCACCTGAACCTGAAGTATCGGTACCGCCAGAACCATTTACCGTACCTACTATATTCCAGTTTAGTAATTGATTTGAACCACCTGCGTTAGTTGCCCCCCAATGACATAATCTTAAAGTAATGGAAGAACCTCTCGGAACTGCAATACCTAAATTTGAAATGTTATGATCTGTAACAGTGCCACAGCCTCCATTTCTAGGTGCGTAAGAAGTTGTAGGTTCCACCCACGAACCTGAAGTTCCTATTCTGTATGCTAGCCTAATACTTGATGCTCCAGTACCGCTTCTTCTAGCTCCGAAAGTCATTGCTGTTATGTTTAACGTATTGGTATCTAGTGGCCTTAATACCAACTCAACCGCCTCATTTAAACTATAACCATCGCTATCAAAACCTGAACTTGAAAAACCTGTCCCACATATAGACGCTGGTCTGGTACCACCTACTCTGGTTAATGCAGTTCCTGCAGCGCCATTTGCAACCACATCTAAATTACCATTAGTGGCTGTTGTATAAGAGGCAATTATATTTTGAGCACTTAGGTCAAATTGAACTAGTGAAAGTACAATCATCATTATCGGAAGGAGTAGTAGTTTACGCATCATATTATTGTAGGTTAAAACTTACTGCAAGTTAGGAAATTGGTTGCATAAGTATACGCAAACAAGGAACCAAAGCTTCAAGGTTTGGTTATCAAATTGTTAAATACCAATAATGTGCAATTAATTAAAAGAAAAGTTTAATTCTGAATCGCCTTATCTTGTGTTCCATAGGCTAAGCCGTAAAACTTCATTTGCTTTACCATGCTTAGCAATCCATTAGAACGTGTTTGAGCAAGGTGTCTGCTCAATCCTATTTTCTCGATAAAGTACAAATCGGCATTGGCTATTTCTTGGGCTTCATGTCCGCTCATTACTCTAATGAGCATAGCTACCAAACCTTTAACTATAATGGCATCTGAATCGCCTTCAAAGTGAATGGTACCAGCACTATCTACACTAGAAGTGAGCCATACATTGCTTTGGCAACCTTTAATTTTATTTGATTCAGATTTAGATTCGTCGGGCAAGCCTTTCAGCTTTTTACCCATATCTATAATATAGTCGTACTTACCGTCCCAATCGTTTTCGAAGAGTTCAAATTCTTCAATAAGTTGGTCTTGTAGTTGGTTGATAGTCATCATAATCAAGGTTATTAAGGCATTAACTCTTTCGAACAAAAAATGGTTTTTTCTGAACGGCTTCCTTTTTCATTTCCTTTATCTCAGTCATACAGCTAACAATGTATTGCAGAATTTGCTCTTTACCCTGATGGCTTTCTTGTGAGGTGATAAATGCAGGTGGTAGAGAACTCCATTCGGCCTTCATAATTTTATTATGATAGGCTACATTGGCTTGGGTTTTGGTAAAGCCCAATTTATCGGCCTTGGTGAATACCCTTGCAAATGGGAGTTGATTTTCGCCCATCCAAGTCAGAAATTCAAGATCTATTTTCTGTGGTTCATGACGGCCATCAATCAATACAAAAGTACAAATGAGATTCTTGCGCTTTGTTAAGTAGTTGGAAATCATATCGGAAAATCCATCGCGCATGGTTTTGCTTACCTTGGCAAATCCATATCCTGGCAAATCGGTCAGGTACCAACTATCGTCAATCAAAAAGTGATTGATGGCTTGAGTTTTCCCTGGCTTACCCGATGTTTTAGCTAAACCTGGATGACTAGTTAGCATATTGATAAGGGTACTTTTCCCCACATTACTTCTGCCAATGAATGCAAACTCTGGCAAATCGGTTTCCGGACACTGCTCAACGGTAGGACTACTAGTAACGAAAACTGAATTTTTTATGAGCATAGCTATTCAAAGTCAAAAGGTAATTAGGGTATTGAGAAACATAAAAAACCGCATTAACTAGCCGTTTCTAATTGTTCATTTAGGCTTTCCCAACGTTCAACGGCTTTTTCAAGCTTCTGATTGGTTGTAGAAAGTTCCGCTTGGGTTGCCTTCATTGTAGCAGGATCGGTATAAACATCTGGCAAGGTTAGCTTTAGCTCAGTTGCTGCCTTTTCACTTTCCAATTTAGTGATAGTGGCTTCAATTTCAGCTATTTCCTTTTTAATATGCTTTTCAGATGCTGCATTAAAGTCCTGCTTTTTAGCAGGTTTTTCCTCAATGAATTTATCCTTTACAGGTAATTTAACCTTATCGGCACCTTGTGCTTTACGGCGTTCTATCCACTCCTCGTATTCTTCAAAAGTACCTGGGTATTGCTTTATTTCTTGGTCTTCAATAAACCAAATCTTATTCGCAATCTGCGATACAAAGAATCTATCATGGCTAACTACCACATAAGTACCTTGGTACTGTTGCAATGCTTGAATAAGAATATTAACTGATTGTATATCTAAGTGGTTGGTAGGTTCATCTAGGAGCAAGAAGTTGGCTTCCGAAATTAGCGTTTTAGCTAGAGCTACACGGCTTTTCTCGCCACCGCTTAATACTTTAATCTTCTTGAAAACATCGTCGTTACTGAAAAGGAAGCAGCCTAAAATGGTACGCAATTCTGTTTCAGATTTGGCACTACCCATTTGCTTTAGTTCATCAATAATAGCACTATCAATGTTTAGCGATTCTAACTGATGCTGCGCAAAGAAGGCATCGTTTACATTATGCCCTAGTATACGCTCACCATCAACTGTTTCTGCACCTGCAATAATTCTTAACAAGGTACTCTTGCCTTTACCGTTGGCACCAATAAGGGCAATTTTATCGCCACGTTCAATAATGGCACTTGTATTTTTAAGGATGTGCAAATCGCCGTAATTCTTGCTTACTTTTTCAAGCTGGCAAACGTGCCTACCACTTTGGGTTGCAAAGTTGAATTTGAAATAAACTTTGGCGTTTTCATCCACCACTTCGTCAATCATTTCAATTCTGCCAAGTGCCTTTACTTTACTCTGTACTTGCTTAGCCTTACTTGCCTTTGCTTTAAAGCGATCGATAAAGCGTTCTGCCTGGCGTATTTGTGCTTGTTGGTTATCGTAAGCACTTTGCTGAATTTCTCTGCGTTCAGCTCTTTCAACTATATAATTGGAGTAGTTACCCACATAAACTGTCATAGTTTGGTTGGCAACTTCTACAATGGTATTCACCGCTCTATCTAGGAAAAACCTATCGTGCGATACTATAATGATAGCACCTTCGTAACGCTGCAAGTAGTTTTCAATCCACTCAATAGAAGGTAAGTCTAAGTGGTTGGTAGGTTCATCAAGTAAAAGTAAGCTTGGGTTTTGCAAAAGTAACTTGGCAAGCATTACCCTCATTCGCCACCCTCCAGAGAAAGTTCTTAATGGTCTTTCTAAATCGGCAGTACTGAAACCTAAACCTTCCAAAATTTCAGAAGCCTTCGCTTGGATGGTGTATCCATCTAAACGCTCAAACTCTTCTTGTAGGTTGGTCATTTTATCAAGCAAGGCATCGGTGTAGTTCGCCTCCATTTCGGCTAATACTACATCTAATTCTGCTTGTACTTGTAAAGCACGCTCAAAGGCTTGCATAGCCACCAACAGAATACTATCGTCTGACTGGTAACTCAATAAATCTTGATTTAGGAAACCAATGGTAGTATCGTTACTCTTCTGAATGCTACCGCCATCTGGCTTGTATTCGCCAACTATAAGTCTTAGCAAGGTACTTTTACCAGCACCATTCGGACCTATAAGGCCAATTCTATCTTTGGGTTTTATGTGCAGAGAAGCATTCTCGTACAACGTACGACCACCAAAGTGGAACTCTAAATTATTAATGGAAATCATAAATCAAGAAACATAGCCGCCACCCTTACCTTAAAGGCACACACTAAGCGGCTGCAAAGTTCGATATTTTTTTTGTAAAAGGCTTTACCAATTGGCTTTCCTTGGATTTGGTTTAATTTAACTAGTTATATGTATATGGAAATTACAATGAGTTGGTAATGCCAGAAAAAATTGGGGACTTTGCAATTGACCATTACTTCAGCTGCATTATGAACCGTTTTTTACTTATCGTCTTATTAGGACTAGTGTGTCCTATTGTATCTAGTTATGCCCAAGTTATGCAACCTGGGTTAATAAAATCGCCTGAGTTTAAGGTGGAAAATTCGCCTGACCAAACAGGTGAGATTATTGCTGTTAATAGCAAATACATTGTTTATATGGTGAAAGGAAAAAAGGCTTATACCTTCATTACATTCGATGCCAAAACAATGCAAGAACAATTGCGCTGGGCACCCCCAGTTTTTGAAGGTTATGATTTTGCTAAAAGCAAATTAAGCTTGAAAATGGTGTTGCAAAACACAAAACTTGTTTTTGAATATCAAGCCTTTGCAGTGAATAATTCTATTTGGCAACAATTCATTTTCTCAACGGATTTTGAAGGAACTATATTAACTAGCCCTGTAAGTGCGTTTTCAATTCAAGAGAATTCTGATAGCCTTGTAAGCTACCAATTGCAAGAGTTAATGAATAACCGCTTTTTAATGGTGCAATTCATTAAAACAAAGCAAGAGAAACTCTCAAGGGTATCTGCTTGGTTATTAGATAAGGATTTAAGAACCGATAGGTATTATTCATTTGTAATTCCTCAAGCTTACGATATGCATTATTTAGGTGCCTGGGTATCTGAAGATGAATTAGATAATATTCATTTTGCATCGTTCTTTGCCAATCCTGTTTTACAGGAAACCAATATTCATCATTTAAGAATTACCACCATTGGTTCAGATGGAGGGATGAAACGAACTTGGTTTTTACCATTACATAACAAAGCATTTCCAGTGGGCGGAAGTGTTCAAATCAATAATAATGATGTTTGGATTTTTGGCTATTACAACCAGCCAAAAATTAATACAAATTATTTAGGAACTTTCTGTTTTAAAGTATCAACTGATATTAACTTAATCAGGCTAGCGCATCAGAATCAATTAGATTCTGCCATTCGAGCTGAGTTTTGGAATCCTAAATTGGCTGAAGATACCAAACAACTTAGAAGGATGACCAATTATTCCCACAGCATTGATAAAAAGAAAAGAATAACCATGGCGGTTGATTACTTAAACTATCAAGACTTGCAAGTCCCTGGCGATTTATCTACTGCTAAAAGAAAAATTACAGAAAAAGTAATTATCCACCGTTTAGATAGTAATGGTGTGCCATTGGTAGCAAGTGCATTCCCTGCCTTACAAACAGATATCCAAAGTAGCTTTCCTCAATACACCCTTGGCTGCACGCACGATACTGTAATTATCATTCAAACTGGTAGGAACTTTATCTACAAAGGAAATAACCTAAAGAACATTTATGCAGGCAGGCAAGATGTAGAATCTGAAGACGATATGATGCTGGTAACTGTTCCCACCAAAAAAGGTAAGTATTACAGCAGGCTGTTTCCATTAAAAGTTGCGGAGTTTGGCAAAACGGGCATTCAAACTTCGCCACTTCAATATGGCAATCAAATTTACACGGTAGTGCGCAAAGGCAAACCAAAAAGTTACGACGATAAATGTGTATTGTTTAAGCTGACTATATGATTTAGAGCCACCGAAAGGTGGCTTTTTTGGGCTTAGTTTTGAAGCATTTACTCTAACCTACCAATAAGCCCCCTCCACCTAAAGGCAAAAACTGCTATCTTTACACTATGCAGTTTTCTCACCTTCATTGCCATACCCAATACTCTCTACTTGACGGTCACGCCTCCATTGAACGGATGATGGCCAAGGCCAAAGCCGATAATATGCCAGCCGTAGCCCTTACCGACCACGGCAATTTATTTGGTGCTTTCAAGTTTGTAGCGGAAGCCAATAAGAAGAAAATTAAACCTATTGTGGGTTGTGAATTCTATATGGTGACCGATAGGTTCCAAAAGCAATTCACTAAAGAACAAAAAGATGTACGCCATCACCAGTTGCTATTGGCAAAAAATGCAGAGGGTTACAAGAACTTAAGTAAGCTTTGTTCTCTAGGCTTTATTGATGGGATGTA
>JAIYDB010000103.1 GCA_027487695.1 Cytophagaceae bacterium
AGCGGGAAAATTGGAGGTGGGGGGGGCTATGGTTTTAGTTGGGTATTTTACTTAACCACGGGTTAAAACCCGTGGCAATTGATAAATGCTGGTTTGCAGAAATGGATTCCAGTCCTTTCTTGGTGGTAAGTGAATCGGTTTGCTTACTGAGTTTATCCCATTTCCATACCGATTTCCCCTTGATAGAATCTGCTTTTTGTAAGGTTCTATTGAGCCAAGAATTACCCTTTTTGTTTTTGGTAGAATCGGTATTGGAGTAGTTGCCTAGTGAATCACTTGCCTTATTGCCGAGCTTATTTTTGTAGCTCCCTAAATCAGGGCTTTTCAATTGATCAGTTAAAGAATCGGGTACTTGTAGTTTGTTGGCTAAATCCTTATTAGCGTTAATATCATTCCAATTTTTAGGGATGCCCCCTTTTTGTTTCAGACTATCAGGTAAGGAGATTTTTCCATTCAATAGGTCTTTTGGTTTGTACTGATCCGTATCTTTCAAAGAAGGTAAATCTTTAGGGAGCTGATTTTTATTCTTTCCCTTTTCAAGTTCTTCTTGTGCTTTCTGATTCAGTTTTTCCTTTCCTTTAGCTAAGTTAATATCCTTCAAATTGGCAGAGATAGGTAGTTTCTTGCTGCTATTAAGGGTATCGGCTAACTGCTTTTTTGCTTTTTCACGTAATGCCTTTTGTTGTTGCTGAAACCTAGTTCCATCAAAACTAACGGTAAAGTAGTTCATGGATTGGCGCAAGGTATTGTTTTGGGTGGTAAGCAAGCCACTTACCTGAAAAGGCAGTCCCCCTAAATCGACAGATAGCCTACCTTGGATAGCAGAAAAATCAATAGGGACATCCCCTGGGAACTCCCCTACCCGTTCACCACTTTGAGAGGAGGCGGTAATTTCACCTTTTTCAATTCTAATGGCTTTAGATTTAAGGCGTTCCCAGTTGCTTTTTTTACTTGCCTGCCATTTACTTTTAAAAGTTTCCCGATTCACCTTTGGTAAGGTAGGTACAAGCCCTTTCACTGCCGATTTTACCTTTGCAGAATCTATTACAGGAACTTTACTTTTTAGCTCCGCTTTACTTGGAATAATGCCCTTTACTTTGGAGGAATCAATACCAGAGATTTTACCTTTAAAATCAGGTTTGTTAGGGATAATGCCTTTTACTTTTGCAGAATCAATACCCGAGATTTTGCCTTTAAAATCAGGTTTGTTGGGAATAAAGCCGTTTACTTTGGAAGAATCCAATAAACCACTCTTTGCCTTAGGTACTTGTAAGGAATCAGGTACTACTTTTTGAGCGCAAACAGGTAGCGCGACCAAAAAAGCAAACCAGAAAAATATTCCTTTGAAGGGCATACCTGCTTACATTCTGTTAGCAATATAAGGAGAAAAGGGATTGGATTTAAGGTAAGTTTAATTTCCAATTCAACGACTACCGAGTTATTACGCTACGCTAATTCCTCAGTAAGTCGTTGAAGCAATGAGGTTTAGCTGCTAAATTTTTGAATTATGTCCTTAAGACTTCCTTGTACCTCAACTATTTCATAAGGATCATGGGTTGTTTTATATATTTTCTTATCAGTTCCCATGACTATAAAATCACCATCTTCAAGATCAATAAGATGATAATATTTCCTGCCTTCCAATTCTACTTCATAAACTTCAGACGGATTAACGAGCTTAACATCTTCTTTAGTTAGGTTATCCTTAATAATTTCAAAATCAGACTGATCAGAATATTTAATCCAATATCCACTAGTATTAATAGTCTCAATTTCAGGATTATATAACCTAGAATTTAAAGATTCAAAGCCAGTTAAAATACCGCAACAAATTCTAATTTGAATTTCGGTTGTAACAGAGCTTTTAGAATCAAACACAGTAATACCCATTATTGTAAAAGTTGGTCTTAGCTTATCTTCATATTTATTTAAGAGCTTAGTGTTGAGTGAAAACTTTACAAAGTTGGGCCACCAAGTATCATAGGGTAACGATATACCTGTAATTATGCCTTCGTCTATTTGTTTTTTTATTTCTCCAAAACCCTCAAGACGACTAAAAATAGCCTTCATTAAGGATACTTCGTTTTTAAAATCAAGTTTCTTCTTTTTAAATAGTCCAAACATTTTTTATCGTGGGGGTTTTTGTAGTGGGAATTGTGTAAACCAATTATACTTTTTGAACAGACCAACTTCTGGTTTTATCCCTGCTCTTAAAAATCTGAAGTGGTAAGGATCTATAATTGTGTGTTGAATAGTATTAAGCCGCCAGATATTTAATCTATTGTGAACTACCCAATTAGGTATATTATATGCTCGTTGAAACCTTTGTGTGATGAAAGCATGATGAAACGTAATACTTACTCTTTGATCAACAACTCTACCCAAAGCAGTTGAAGGATGCATAATTTAAGGCTTTCTATAATAACTAATCCTTGTTAGTAAAACAGTTGATATTAGTGAAAATATAAAATACATCAGTGATTTTTCATACGATAAAAAGAAATGCCTAGAATCTGGAGAAAAAAACGAAAAAGGAATAAAAGATATAAAGTTGAAAGATAAGTTAAAAAATACTATCAACTTTAAAGGATGTGTAAAAAAATTAAATTTATTATTAAAGACCAAGTATAAAACAACTTGAAATGGAGTAATTAGAAAAATCCTTAAAATACCTTCAATTACTAAATATTTGCTAAGCAAATCAAATGTTTCTAAAAATAATCTGTAATTTAAAATTATTCCTTTCAATGCTGACTTTGCAAAAGAGTCTAGTGCTAAAATTAAAACTTCTATAAAAAAAGACGCCAATAAAAAAGATAGTATCTTTATTATTTTAAGCATTGTTGGATCTATGTTATTCCTCATTATATAATTCATTAACCATTGATTTGCCTAATTTTACTCTATCATTAAAATTACTAAAGTCAAATGATTGCCCTGTTACTTGATACAAACCTGTATCTAATAATTTATCTAAACTACTAGTACTAATTGGTCTACTAGTGCCACCAAATTGATTTATCATAATACTTTTAACTACAGAGTTTCCAGCTCGTAGTCCCATTGACTCATTGATATTTTTAAAAATATCAAGCCCCACTGGTTCCACGTCTTAGGAAATGAAGGCGTAGCCGCACATTTCCGAGACGTGGAACTGCTAACTCCACACCTGCAAATAGTTTTGTGCTATTGCCTTTAATTACCATACCCAAAGATATAAAAAGTAGTGGTTTGTTTTATGACCACAGTGTCATTAAGGTAAACAAATGGCTTGGCAAGCCATTGAACTAATAGAGTGTTGGGCAATTTAGAATTATCTTCTCCATTTCTTAGGAATAAAAAGCTCATAAAATGAAGGTAGTTCACCTTTCATTTCTCTATAGCTCTGAGGAATTTCAGGCAAAATTTGGATTTCATTTAGATATTCTTTGGATTTAACAAGTACATTCGCAAGGGACCCATCTGGAATAGTTCCAATAATTTTACCATCACAAAGTAAAAGGTAACCAGAAGAAAGAATTGTTCTATAATTAAACTTATGTGCTTTTACAATAAAACAATCCGATATTTTTAATTCACTTTTCGAATATAGAAAATAGAGATATGTATAGCTTACAATAAGGTTGCTTTCTGTTGATTTTACTTCGTATATAATTCTATTTAAATAAAAGAAATACCTACCAAAATTAAAATAAATCATCTTTAAAATTCCTAATAGAGTAAAAATACAAAAAGGCAATAAAGTCATCTTGCTGCTTATATAAAGTAAACCTATCAAAGTCATGCCCATTTCTCCAAATAAATGCAACAAGAAAAAATAGGCTAAAACACTATCCAAGGAAAAAAGATCTTTAATTTTGTTGGGATGATGGTGGTTCGCCATATTTCTAATTTTTCCTACCCAAACAAACTGCCCGGAGTTGCCCTAGGTGCAATACCCAAGTGCTTATATGCCGCTTCGGTGGCTTCCCTACCCCTGCTGGTGCGCTTGATAAACCCTTCCTGTATAAGGAATGGCTCATATACTTCTTCAATGGTTTCAGCTTCTTCGCTTACGGCGGTGGCTATGGTGCTTAGCCCAACAGGACCACCTTTGTATTTTTCAATAATGCAGCGTAAAATGCGGTTATCCATTTCGTCTAGCCCATGCTGGTCCACATCCAAGGCATTTAATGCCGTAGTAGAGATACCCATGGTAATAGATCCTGTTCCTTTAATCAAGGCAAAATCACGAGTTCTACGTAGTAAATTATTGGCTATACGAGGTGTACCTCTGCTTCTGCGGGCTATTTCAAAAGCGGCATCAGCATCTATTGGGGTATTGAGTATTTGGGCACTGCGAGTAACAATGGTAGTCAATAGTTTACTATCGTAATATTCTAGTCGGCAATTGATACCAAAACGCGCCCTGAGTGGTGCAGTTAACAAACCTGCTCGAGTAGTAGCACCTATAAGGGTAAAGGGATTCAATTTGATTTGCACACTCCTAGCGTTGGGACCGCTATCGAGCATGATATCAATCTTATAATCTTCCATGGCAGAGTATAAATACTCTTCTACTATGGGATTGAGGCGATGTATTTCATCTATGAACAGCACATCGCCCTGCTCTAAATTGGTAAGCAAGCCAGCTAAATCGCTCGGTTTTTCTAAAACAGGACCTGAGGTTATTTTGAGTCCTGCGTTCAATTCATTGGCAATAATATGGCTTAGGGTGGTTTTCCCTAGCCCTGGAGGACCATGTAAAAGGACATGATCAAGGGCCTCGCCACGCATACGAGCAGCACCCACAAATACTTGTAGGTTATCAATTACCTTCGCCTGACCGGTAAAATCTTCAAAACTGAGGGGTCTTAGGGCCTTCTCAATTTCCCGATCGGTATTGCTTTGGTTCTCGTTATCGCCTTTGAGGTAATCAGTCCGCATTATGCAATATAAGGTCTTGTTAACAATTAGTAGCTAAAAACTAGGCTACTTTAATTGTTTTTGTATTGTTATCAGGAAGTAAACCGAGGTTCACTCCGAGAACAGCTTGCAATTTATGACGTTGTTCTAAGGTAAAGTTACACCTACCAGATACGTATTTGTTTACAGCTTGTCTTGTTATACCCATTCTCTTTGCCAAATCGGATTGGTTTAAACCAAGGACTTCTAGCTGAGTAAGTATTTGTACAGCAATAACCATTGATTCCTTTCGCCAAGCAAAGGTTTCTGCTCTTTCTTGAGCATCTTCCAAATAAGTTTTTTCGCTATGGTTCAACTGAATTTCACTATCAATTAAACCGCTTGCTTTATCAATTTCAAATTGGTTCATAGAAATTTAATAACTCAAACAAAGTTAGTAAATTCTATTGTCAACCTTAAAGTTTACATTAATAAGCCCTGCCGCTTTTGCCTTCCATAAAGTTTACAAAGGCTTGGTTTACTACTCGGTTACCGCCTTCAGTTGGGTAGTTACCGGTAAAGTACCAATCGCCTTTATGGTCGGGACAAGCGATATGCAGGTTTTCAATGGTTTGGTAAACCACTTTAACCTCTGCGGTCATAACAGCTGGGGTTACTATTTCAGCAATCTTCTTGCTTACTTCTTCGTAGCCAAAGCTATCAAAAAGCGGCTTTACATAGTTGGCTTCTTTGCCCCCTGTGGTTGCTAATGCAGTTTTACAAGTTTGGTAAACTTCCTCTAATAAAGCTTCTTTACCAGTTTCTTTAATCAGTGCAATCATGGCACGGAAGGCAACAAACTCTTTTACCTTGCTCATATCTATCCCATAACAATCAGGATAACGAATTTGTGGAGCAGAACTTACAATGATTACGCGCTTAGCTCCCAACCTATTCAGCATAGTAAGGATACTCTTCTCCAAGGTAGTACCACGCACAATGCTATCGTCTATTACAACAATAGTATCTACGCCCTTTTCAATTACCTCATAAGTGGTATCGTAAACGTGACTTACCAAGTCATCTCTATGGGCATCGTCTGTAATGAAAGTGCGGAGTTTGGCATCCTTAATTACTAGTTTTTCCACCCTTGGTTTAAGGGCTGCAATGCTATTTGGGTTCCCGAACTTTTCAGGATTCTCCATAATGGCGGCCTCAATACCGCTTACCATACCTAAGAAAGCAGTTTCTGCCGTATTGGGGATATAGCTGAAAACGGTATGTTCAATATCGTAATCAATAGCCTCCAAAATTTGAGGGACCAATAACTTACCTAAAGTTTTGCGCTCACGGTAAATATCAGGATCGGTTCCTCGGCTAAAGTAAATTCGTTCAAATGAGCAGCTAAGTTTCTCCCTAGGTTCAGTAAACTGCTTTTGGGCATAGTTACCTGCCTTATCAACTATAAGAGCATGACCTGGTTCTATTTCTTTAATTTCTGAATACTCTATACCGAAAGCAGTTTTAATGGCTGGTTTTTCAGAAGCTATTACAACAACCTCATCATCGGTGTAATAATATGCAGGACGGATACCAGAAGGGTCGCGCGCTACAAATACACCCCCATAGCCAGTAAGACCAGCCATGGCATAGCCACCATCAAAATCTCTACAGCTACGTTGGAGCACACGCTGTAAATCTATATTTGCCTCAATGGCATCACTAATTTCTTTGTTAGATAAATTAGGCTTTAGCATATCAAATTGGCGTTGCACTTCTTCATCTAAGAAGTGACCAATTTTCTCCA
>JAIYDB010000101.1 GCA_027487695.1 Cytophagaceae bacterium
ATACTGGTAATCTCTTCTACTGAAACCAGTTTGCCTACAACGTTACAAAGCAAACCACCAATAAGCCAGCTAGAATCAATTATAAGAGCCAGCCTAAATAACTTCTTATCTTGAAACCAGAACCATACAAAGGTGTAGCACAACAGCATAGTTTGTATGATATAGATAATTTTTACATAAGCAACTGGGTTATTCATATTGAACGGAAGTACCTTGTTTAGTGCTCCTCCAATACTCATCATAAAGCCAGAATGAAGAAAACCACCTAAGGCGTTTTCCATAAACTTGTAGTAGTGGTCAGCAAAAATACGGTTACTCGCTACCAATGCGCCCACGATAATGAGGAGAATGATACGTCCCCACTTACTTCTTACAACTGGCGGATTGAACCTAAATGGCAATTTCATAGTCGAAATATAAGGAAACAACCTCTAAATAAAACACAAAATCCTATTGACTGCCAGCCAATAGGATTTTGTTAATACTGCCTTAATAGTAATTATTACTAAAGGTTATCTTTTAAGTAACGTGTTACTGTTTTGTAAAGGTGAATTCTATCCTTGCCTACTACGTTATGGGCGTGTCCTGGGTAAATCATATAATCTACCAATTTGCCGCTTTCAACGCATTTCTGAACAAATGCCTGTGAGTGTTGCCAAACTACCACATCATCTACTGTGCCGTGGATGAGCATCAATTTCTTATTCAGATTTTTAGCTTGGTTCAAGAGGTTTGCCGCGGCATAGCCATCTGGGTTTTCTTGTGGGGTATCCATATAGCGTTCGGTGTACATGATTTCATATAACGACCAATCCATTACAGGACCACCTGCAACACCTACTTTAAATACATCAGGTGCTTTGGTAAGCATAGTGGTAGTCATAAACCCACCGAAGCTCCAACCATGTACACCAATACGAGATTGGTTTACATAAGGTCTTGTTTTAAGCCATTCAACCCCAACTAATTGGTCTTCTAATTCAAGGCTACCTAACCTGCGGTGCGTAGCCGATTCAAAAGCCTGACCTCTGCCGCTGCTTCCACGATTATCAATGGTAAATACGATATAGCCTTCACTAGCCATATAATTCATCCAAAGGTTAGCGCCTGTAAGCCAGTTGTTTGTTACCAATTGTGCATGTGGACCACCATATACATAAACCACAACTGGGTATTTTTTCTCTGGGTCAAAATTGATAGGCTTTATGATACGAGCATTCAGAATAGTGCTATCCAAGGCACGAAGTTTAATCACCTCAGAGCGTGGCATATAGAAGTTTACCAAAGGATTATCTGCTGTGAGTAAAACCTGCTTTTCCTTGCCATCGTTATCCATTACTGCAATTACACGAGGTACAGTAGGGCTTGAATAATTGCTCAAGTAATAGTTTTTATCGTCTGAAAAATAAGCGGTAACAGTTCCTGAAACCGTTCCGATTGATTTAGCCTTACCTTTCTTCACATCGGCTACAAAAATTTCACGATCAAGCCCATCGTTAGTGGCTACTTGAAACCAAACTTTGCTACCGCTGTAATTGGTTCCATAAACATTGGTTACAGTGCTTTTGCCTTCGGTAATCTTCCTAAGCATTTCACCATTAGTATTGTATAAGTAAAGTTGGTTGGTACCATCCCTTTCACTTTGCCAGATAAACTCGTTGTTTTTGGTGCCTACAAACAATGGAGGATTTTCAGGTTCCACGTACTTAGGGTCTTTTTCATCAATAAGTGTACGAACAAACTCACCAGTATTAGCATCGTACATATTGAGTTTCATTTGATCTTGTTCCCTGTTAACAATAGCAACAGTAACATACTTTTCATCTGGCGTAAAGGCAACGTTAGTAAGGTATTGGTCGTTAGGTTCACCAGTGGTAAGGAAGATAGACTTGTTCGTTTTAATGTTATAAACACCCACTTTCACAATATGGCTGGTTTGTCCTGCCATTGGGTATTTAATCAACTTCACTTTAGCAGGAGCAGATTCTAATTCCACCAACGGATAATCAGTAACCATACTTTCGTCCATACGGTACCAAGCTATATAGCTACCATTTTCTGACCAAAACAAACCTTTTTTAATACCAAATTCATTGCGGTGTACTGCTACGCCATTTACTACTCCAGGCTTATTGTCGTTAGAAAGGGCATACTCCGTATTGTTTACAGATACAAAAGCATTTTCGCCTTTGGTATAAGCCACGTGAAAGTTGATGGGGTCAATTTCAATGTTTTCAGCTTTTTCGTCAAAGCTATTTACAGCAGCCTGTGACTTTGTTTTTAGGTTAAACAAATAAACTTTAGCCTTATAGGTATAGAAGAATTGAATATCGTCAATAAAAGTTAGGGCAGGGAAGCGTTTAAAATCGTACTGTAATTCAGTAGCTCTGAGCACAGTATCCTTTTTCTTGGAGCTAGGTGAGCTAATAATAAGGAAGTCTTCAGAACCTTTACTTTCAAACCAAGCAAACTTATTAGACGTTCCCATCCATTGAATGCCACGTAAGGTTTTCGGGTTTAGTTGCGGATTAAAAGCATCTTCAATAGTAAGTGGCTTTTGTGCCCAAATAGGCACCTGTATAACTGCCAGAAGCAGACATAAGAGGAAAAGTTTTTTCATCGGATAACTGTGTATTATGGTTCAATAAATCAAAAACATTGCAATTAACCAAACATCTTTGTTCGGTGGCTATTAAACAGAGTACTGCGGAAGTTAAATTTTGAAATAGTAGTAAACCTAAATATTGAACAAAGCTTTAAAGGCTCGCTATCAAAGTGTATTTTTGTAAATTACCTCCTGAAGGTATAAGGCACAATACACCTTTCTACCCAGATTAAGCACCAACAATATGCCTACCCCCGAAACTAACTTAGCTTTACCAACAATAGATTTCAGCAATACAGAAATTGCTTTTGCACACAAGAGCAATGCTGAAATAAAACAAGCTTATTGGTTATTCAAATTAATGAATAATCCTAAGTTGGTAAACTTTGGTACGCCTTTTTTAACTGCAGCGCTTAGCCTGCACTTGCCTATCAAGAGGGCTATAAAAGGCACTATTTTTAAGCAGTTTTGCGGGGGCGAAAACATTGAACAGTGCACTTTAACTATCAAAGAACTAGGCAAATACCATGTTGGTGCTATTTTAGATTATAGCGTAGAGGGCGAAAAAAACGAAAAGGCTTTTGATGCTACCTGTGAGGAAACAATCGCCACCATTAAAAAAGCAGCAGCACAACCTAATATTCCTTTTAGTGTATTTAAAGTAACTGGCTTGGCTCCATTTTCTTTGTTAGAAAAGAAGCAAGCAGGTACTGCTTTAAGTAATGACGAAAAGGCAGCTTGGGATAGAGTTTACGATAGAATAAACAGAATTTGTGCGATGGCTGCTGAAATGCAAGTGCGTATTTTCTTTGATGGGGAAGAAACTTGGATTCAGGAAACCATTGATAGCCTGTGCTATGAAATGATGGAGAAATACAACAGACTTATGCCTATTGTATTCAATACCTATCAGATATACCGTTGGGAAGCCTTACCTAATTTGAAAGTTGCAGTTAAAGTAGCTGAAGAAAAAGGCTATTTCTTTGGAGCTAAATTAGTTCGTGGTGCCTATATGGAAAAGGAAAGAGCACGTGCCCAATCTATGGGTTATAAAGATCCTATCCAACCAAACAAGCAAGCTACTGATGCTGACTACGATGCTGCGATGCTATTCTGTTTAGACCATTTGCATTTTGTATCGTTCTGTGCGGGTACCCATAATGAAAATAGCAGCAAGCTATTGGCTATGGAAATGCTAAAGAGAGGTATTGATAAAGGCGATGAGCGCATTTACTTTAGTCAGCTTTTAGGGATGAGCGATAATATTAGTTTTACCCTTGCCAAGCTTGGATTTAATGTGGCCAAGTATGTTCCTTATGGTCCAGTTGCTTCGGTAATGCCATATTTAGTACGCAGAGCTAGAGAAAACACCAGCATTGCGGGACAAAGCAGTAGGGAATTTAACCTGATTGAAAAGGAATTGAAACGTAGAAGCAGGGCAAATTAGTTTTCTTAACTAAATGCTTAATAGTTTATCAATTGCCATTATCTTTAAATTGCGACTGTGTATAAGCTAATCATACGTCCGTTTTTATTTCAGTTTTCGGCAGAAACCGCCCATACCATTACTTTCAATGCATTAGAATTCTTGGGTAAAATCCCCGGAGTATTGTCGTTGCTTAAACTCCTGTATTCAAAAAAGGAAAAGCCTACACAGTTATTAGGAATTCAGTTTCCAAACAAAGTAGGGCTTGCAGCAGGGTTCGATAAAAATGCCAAACTACTTTCCGTTTGGGAGGCCTTGGGTTTTGGCTATGTAGAAATAGGGACAGTTACCCCATTACCACAATCGGGCAATCCTTTGCCTCGATTATTTCGTCTGAAAGCTGATGGTGGTATTATCAATAGAATGGGCTTCAATAACGAGGGAGCAGAAGTTGTAGCAGCTCGCTTAGCCGCTTTTAGAAAGCACAATAAGCATTTTATTATTGGCGGCAATATTGGAAAAAACAAGGTAACACCTAACGAAAACGCCACCTCTGATTACTTAATCGCCTATAAGGCATTAGCCCCTTACGTGAACTACTTTGTGGTAAATGTCAGTAGCCCAAATACCCCAGGCTTGCGAGAATTACAAGAGAAGGAACCATTGAAGCAATTGCTTTTCGCCTTGTTAAACGAGCGCAAAGTATTAGGTTACACCCAACCTATCCTTCTTAAAATTGCGCCGGATCTTACCCAAGAGCAGTTATTAGATATTGTTGAAATAGTAAACGAAACTGGTATTGAAGGCATAGTAGCAACCAATACCACCATTGAAAGAACTGGTTTACAAGCCACCAAACAAGAAATTGAATCTATAGGTGCAGGTGGCTTAAGCGGGAAACCATTAAAAACTAAGGCAACCGAAATAATTTCTTTCCTAAAAAAGCATCTTTCTGAAAGGGTGGTGATTATTGGTGTGGGTGGCATTGATGGCGCAAATGCCGCCGTTGAAAAATTGAAAGCCGGCGCTCAACTATTGCAGGTGTATTCTGGTTATATCTATGAAGGACCAGCAATGGTTAAAAACATACAGAAAGCGATAGAAACTACCGAAAATTAGTGCTAACCCATGCAACCATTTTGCTGCGTTTGCATCTTACTTATAGAAAAGCAGATTTATTGCTTTACTACCCAAAATTAAAATGAAAACAGGTACTACCGATATTGTGCTAACCACTACCGATGAGCTGCTCAACTGGGCTAGACTCAACTCCTTGTGGCCAGTTACTTTTGGTTTAGCTTGTTGTGCTATTGAGATGATGGGAGCCTATGCAAGTAGTTATGACTTAGATAGGTTTGGGGTTTTGCCTAGGGCAACACCACGCCAAAGCGATGTGATAATTATTAGCGGTACAGTAACCTTTAAAATGGCCGATAGGATTAAGCGGTTGTATGACCAAATGCCTCAGCCTCGTTATGTAATAAGTATGGGCAACTGCAGTAATTGTGGTGGTCCGTATTGGGAGCATGGCTACCACGTTGTAAAAGGTGTGGACAGAATAATCCCAGTAGATATTTATATTCAAGGGTGCCCTCCAAGGCCAGAGGCTTTAATTGGAGGAATATTAAAGTTGCAGGAAAAGATAAGGGCAGAAAACAGTCCTGCTTTTACCAAACTGCAACAGCTGCTTCAAAAGCACCAAAGCAGTAAAGTAACCGTTTAATAATTAGCCAATTAATAAAAAATATAATCCTTGGCAAGTTGTTAAACATTCACTAAATTAGTAACAGATAATTAGGTACATACAATGTTCACCTCTAAAATCATTACCTATTATGAACTGGAAAAATCTTTTATTCATCATATTGGCAGGCTTAGGTCTGCAAGCATGTTCTAGTTCTGCTCAATTAGCAAACTCTAGTTCAGACGATGTATATTTTACCAGTACCAGAAGTGTAAGTACTTCAGCTGGTACACAGTACACAGGCGCCCAAGCCACTACCGATGGCAATTATTATAATGGCCAAGGAGTGCAAGGCAACAGTACGCAGCCTAATGGCGGTTTAGATTATTACAATGGTAATAATGCTACCAATATACAGCCTGCTGCCCAATCAAGTAATGAAGTGCCTGACTATTACAAGCCAGGAGCATCTACTGAGTACACACCACAAACTTATAGCAGTTACCAGCCTAGTAATTCATCTGGTAATTATGGTGGCGTAACGCCTTCAGTGTCTGGTGGTAATACCTATATTACCAACAACTATTACGATGATTTTAACCGTAATTATATTGGTTTTGCTCCAACAATTGGCTTTGCTTACAATCCGTTTTCGCCTTGGGCATTCAGACCTGGTATAGGAGTTGGTTTCGGCTGGGGCTTTCGCAGGGGTTGGAATGTAGGTTTAACTTATGGTGCAGGCTTTGGATGGGGTAACCCTTTCTTTACTAACTATGGTGGCTTTTACGATCCTTTCTGGGGTGGTGGCACTTGGGGTACACCTTGGGGAGTTGGCTATGGCGTAGGCTGGGGCTTTGGTGGTAACTGCTATTCTCCATTTGGTTGGGGAGGCGGCGGCTGGGGTTCTCCTTGGGGATGGAACTATCCTTGGTGGGCTCATAACTCTGGTATACATAACGGAGGAAATAACAATAATAACTCTGATTCCAGACCTTCACTTGGCAGAGCAACAGGCGGTTCGCCTCGCTCAACGGGTGGTGTAAGCGGAAGTGGTGGCCCAGGAAGGGGTACCATAGATAATAGCGGTAACGCAGTTCCTCAAACTGGTGGAAGAGTTGGCAGAGATATTGAAGGTGGTCCTAGCAGAGTAATTACACCTGCGCAAGTTGCCGACTTAAATAACCCAAATGCTCCTACTACAGACCGCCCTAATTTTGGTGGTGTAAGGCCAGGCGCAACGGGTGCCACCCCTGCAACGCCTTCAAATGAAAATGTGCCTGATAGGTATAAGCCAAGCAATGGAAATACTGATTATTACAGAGGTAATCCTGTAAATCCTGGCAGACCTACCGGTAATGTTGCAGAACCTACTACACCTGTAATTACTGATAGACCAAGACCTGCTGGTGGCGATAGGCCACCTGTAAACCCAAGCAACCCAGTGCCTGATCGTTACAGACCAGCAGCTGATTATTATAGAAATGGTGGCGCTACTCCTGCAAATTCAACTATGGATCCAAGAGCACCTGTTACTCCAAATCAACCTATTGCGCCTGTACCTAACGGTCCGAACAGAGGGGCACCAGTAATGAACAATCCTGTTCCTTCTAATGGTGGTGTGCCAATTGGTAATAGAGAAGTAAATGGCGGTATTGATTATTATTCTCCTCCAAGAAGAAATACTGAGCCAGCACGTCAAATTAACCGTGATTTAGCGGTACCAAGAAGTAATCAAGAGCGTGTTTCACCTGCAAGGCAAATGTGGAACGATATGGCTCCAGAAGGTAGCAGAACGCCTTCATCGGCAAGCCCTATTTATAGTGCGCCAAGCAGAGGTTCAAGCTTTGGCGGTAGTGCACCATCTGCGCCTTCACCTGCTCCAGCACCTAGTGGTGGTGGCGGTGGTAGAAGCGGCGGCGGTGGCGGTAACCGCAGAGGCTGGTAATGCTTCATTCACCCAGGAAAAAATCTAATGGCGACTTCTTATAATTCTTTTCAAAGGAATGAGAGTCGCCATTGTTTTACCCAAAAAACGCACAAACTATAAAGTCTATGAAATTAAATATCAATATAAAACTACTCATAGGTTTGCTGGTATTATTAAGCAATGCCAGTTATGCCCAAACCGATTTTAGCGGCTATTTCGATGATATAGGTAGGTTCGGTAGCACTATGGGTCCCGTAGGTACTGCACGTAATCAGGCTATTGGAGGAGCAAATACCGCATTAGGTGGCGATATGAGCTCTATGTATAACAACCCTGCTGGTTTAGGATTGATGCGCAAATCTGAATTTGCCTTTAGCCCAGGTTTTACCACTTCGGGTACTTCCACAAATTATAGGAATGAGAACTTTTCAGGAAGTAAAGGCAGGTTGAATATACCTCAGTTAGGTATTGTTTTCGCTAATACAAAAGACCCTATAGAAGGTGGTAAATTCCGTGGTATTAATATTGGTATAGGCGTAAACCGCACCAATGAATATAATAATACCTACAATTTTGGCGGGTATGCAGGCAGGAATATTGTACAAACACCTCGGCTCGACGGTAATGGGGACACCGCCCGTGACTCTGATGGATTCAATATCTTTAACATAGCCTTTGATAAAGTAAGTTATATAGATTATCTTAACAGTATTGTTAATGACACAGTTTTTAGAAGTAATAGTGTTAGAGGCAATGGTGACGCTAGCTTTGAAGAACTGCTTTTGCGCCAAGGTTTTAATGGCTATTTGTTGGATACTACTAGAGATGGAAAAATAAGAAGTTTCGTACCATTGAGCGATATGATTCAATCAGGAACTATTACTACCCGAGGCAGACAAAACAGTATAGATTTTTCCTTTGGTGGTAATTACGATGATAAGTTTTTCTTTGGTGGTGGGGCTAGTATTTCCACAGGTTCTTTTGAAAGTGTAAGTACGCTTACTGAGAGCTGGACCAATATTCAGCCTATTTATGGTCAGGAAGATCCTATTAACAGAAGGTATGCTAATTCTTCTTACACCATCAAGCAAACCAACGCTTTTTCCGTTACAGGGATTAACTTAAAGGCCGGTGCCATTTATAGAATAAATGAAATTGTTCGGGTTGGTGCCAGTTACCAAAGCCCAACGTGGAGTAATGTAAGTCAGCAATACACCAATACGCTCACCAATAATTGGAACAATGCCCCTTATGGCACAGGTAATTTGAACACCATTATTGTTTCGAACTTAGATGAGGAAAACATCCCATCGTATGTATATCGCTTAAAAACGCCAGGAAAGTTAAGTGCAGGTTTGTCAATATTCTTTAAAAAGAATGGCTTTATCACCTTCGATGCCGATTATATTGATTATACCCAAGGCAATGTGAGCGATAAACGTAATAGCAGTTTAGCTAGTCAGGGCCGAAAAGTAGATAGAATATATCAGCAAGCAGTAAACATTAGGATAGGTGGTGAGTACCGTTATGGAAAGTTCCGTGTGCGAGGCGGTTACAGTTACCAAGATTCACCTTACAAGCAAGACTTTGTTAACCAACAAACAACAGTATATAATAGCTACGCCAATGCAGGTATTACCAGCATAAGCGGTGGTCTTGGCTTCAGAGAAGAAGACTGGTATTTAGATTTAACCGTAGTAAATAGACAATTTACTAATGGGATGTTAGGCGGGCATATATATACGCCAACACTAATAAGTAAAGTAAACCAAACCTCGGTAGTGGTTACGCTGGGCTTCCCGTTAGATTAACATAATAAAACCTCCTTAATGGGAGGTTTTTTGTTGTTGAGGGAATTATACCTTCAATCCTTTTGCCCCCTAATTTTTATTTACTTATAAGCAGCATCGCCCTGACTTGCCAAGGCAAGTGGGCTTTCTATGAGTTCATAAGGAAGTGGTACAGGAGCAATACTCACTAGGGAAATATCTAAGGCTAATTCTAAAGCTGTTATTGTTTCTAAGCTCAGGTTTTGCTTACCTTTTAGTAGCCTACTTATGTATTGAGGAGAAACCTGCAATTTGGCGGCCAACGTTTTTTGTCTTATGCCTTTGGCTTCTAATTGGTTGCCTATATGAATGGCTATCTGCATAGCCTTTATGGCTGCCTCTGTTTTTATTTTGTTAGCAGTAGCTTCTGTGAGCCAAGTGGAGGCGTTATTGGAAGTAAGTTTTTTTAAGATTGCAGTATTGTTATCCATAGCTATTCGGATGTTTAAAGGGTAAAGCCCTGATTTTCAAGCCAGCTTTTGGCATTGTGTAGCAGGGTAATTTGCTCTTGTAAATGAGGCAATTCCATACGCATAGTTAGTTTTATAGTACCTCCAGTAATGAGGTACTGCTCATATTGCGTATGTAACCGAATAGCATAAAACCTAAGCAATTTCTGGCTTAGGTTCGTTTTTAGTTTCCAATAAGAAAGACTTATGTTTTGCGCTCGGATATCGTGCGGGTAAAAGCTTTCTAATACTTCATTGAGTATTGTTGTGTTTAAACCGTGTGCACTAGTGAAGGCTTTTTGTAAAGTTCGCTCTATGGTTAGAGCTTCTAATACTACGTGCCTTGCGGTGCTTTCAAGTTTAAATGTACTTAGCTTGTTATAGTGGTACTTTTTATTGTAGTCCTTTAACCAGCTAAGAACATCGTCATAATTTTTATACTGTTGAAGTAATTCCGTGAAGATATTGGTGCTATGCCCTTCGTATTGAATTGCATAAAGGCCGTCTGCCTCTCCTGCCTCAAAGATACTATCTATCCCTGAAATAATCAACATATATGTTTACTTTTTATACCAATATACCAGTACCTGGTATTTGGTGTAGCTCCACTGGTTGTGGGGTATCTTTTCCTTTATGAGCAGGACGCGGTTTTAGATTTAAGATTTGGAACATTTCCTTGTCGGCATCTACTTCTGGGTTTGGGGTAGTAAGTAGTTTATCGCCTGCGAAAATGCTATTGGCACCGGCTAAAAAGCATAGTGCCTGCTCTTCTACGGTCATTCTTACTCTACCAGCGCTTAGGCGTACCATAGCTTTCGGCATGATAATACGAGCAGTAGCAATCATACGTATCATTTCCCAAACCGATACTCTTGGTTGTTCTTCCAAAGGAGTACCTTCAACAGGAACTAATGCATTCACAGGTACCGATTCTGGATGCTCTGGAAGGTTAGCCAAAACGTGCAACATCCCAATTCTATCGTCGTGGCTTTCGCCCATACCTATGATGCCTCCACTACAAACTGAAATACCACTCTTGCGTACATTTTCAATAGTATTCAATCTATCATCGTAAGTACGGGTGGTAATAATATCGTCGTAAAATTCTTCGCTAGTATCTAGGTTATGGTTGTAGGCATATAAACCTGCATTGTGCAGTTTTACGGCTTGTTCTTCGGTGAGCATACCAAGGGTACAGCAAACTTCCATACCCATACCGTTTACGCCTTTTACCATTTCAAGTACTTTATCAAAGTCCTTATTGTCGCGTACTTCGCGCCAAGCAGCACCCATACAAAAACGAGTAGAGCCACTTTCTTTGGCTTGACTAGCAGCAGTAAGCACTTCTTCTACCTCCATTAGCTTTTGCACTTTAACATCGGTATGGTAACGTGCAGCTTGTGGGCAGTAGGCGCAATCTTCAGGACAGCCACCAGTTTTCACACTTAACAAAGTACAAACTTGCACTTCGCCAGTATCGTGATACTGCCTGTGTACAGTTGCTCCTTGATAGATTAGTTCTAAAACAGGACGGTTATATATTTCGGTAATTTCGGCGCGGGTCCAGGTGTTTTTTATTTCGGTAGCCATAAGCGGTAATCTGTATAGAAGCAAATTTTTCAAATATAAGTGGTTTTGCCAATGCTTTCTTAGTTTTTGAAAAAGCGTTGGAATTTGTTTTGGTTTTCAAAACGCACTCTAAGGTTGTAATAGCCTGATTTAAGTGCCTTTGCATTGAAGTTAACTTCCATAACGCCAGCATTTTGATTGCCTTCTGATATAACAGCTACTTCCTTACCCATCACATCAATTACAGTAATTTTTACATTGCCTGCATTTGGTAGCACATAACGTACTTTTAAATCGTTTCTCACAGGATTTGGCGAAATCGGGAGCACAGCAAATCGTTGGGCAGAACTGATGCACAAACGATTATCGGTAAAGTTAACATCTGGTATAAGGCCAGGAATAATGGCCTCAATACAGGCTATATCCACGGTTTTAGAGTCATCGCTTACTACCTTACTCTTGAAAGTATAGCTAATTGTTTCGCCTGGCTTTACGGTGGCATTTACAATTTCTTGCAGGGTAGCGTCTGAGTTTAAACCAAGATTAAGTTGTAAAGTACTAATTGCCACATTGCCTTTATTTAATATTTCAGCCGTGATATTGAGTTCAGTATTATTCTGCACTGCAAAGCCTTGAGTTACTTGTAAATCTGGACGGGCATTGATTACTAAGTTTAATACTCTGAATAAAGTATCTGAACAACCGCCAGGTTTATAGGCAATTAAGGTTACTGTATATACTCCTTCTTGATTATACACGTGGGTAGGGTTTAATGCATTGCTGCTATCGCCATCGCCAAAGAACCATTTTACAGCAGTTACATTGCTACTTCTGTTTTGGAACCTAATACTAAACGGTGCTTGCAAGAAGGTGCTATCTAATATCCTGAAATTTGCCGTTGGTCTTGGACCTGGGGTTACAGTAGTTGATACTGTACCAGCACAACCGGCAGGACTAAAACTATTTAAGATTATATCTTGCGGAAGTCCTTGTAATAGAAGTACTTCTACAGTTCTTCCAAAAAGCACTTGCCCATTGATAAGCCAAGTAGATTGGGTTGTTGGATCGAACACACCACTAACACGGCTACTATCAGTAAAACGATATGGAACACCATCGCAACCTTCAAAAACTGAAATAATAGGAGTTGGGCTATCAGGAATAAGAACCTGTTTGGTCATTGTATTGGCACAACCATTAGCTACTACAGTTAGGCGTACATTATATATACCAGGTCCTGAATAAAACACACTGTCAGGCGATTGTAAGGTGCTAGTTTGACCATTACCGAAATCCCATCCATAGCTAGTAATTCCTCCAGGTAAACCGTTTGCACTACTGCTATCAGTAAAGTTACTGTACCTTCCAGCGCACGCAACTCTGAAACCAAAATCAGCTAAAGGGGAAGGGTTTACAGTAATAGTATCGGTAAATACGGCTACGCATCCACCATTGGTAACAATACGTAGGCTAATTGGGAAACTTCCAGTACGGTTATATACATAAACTGGGTTCGGCTCTCTGCTACTTCCTCCATCGCCAAAAAGCCATTCATGTGAACTTACACTTCCTTGTATGGTAGTGAGGGTATAGTTAAAATCGGCAGGGAAACCTACACACGGTAATGATCCTAAAGTGATAATACCTACAGGCCTACGCTGGATATTAATGTTTTTACTTCGTGTAACTTGGCAACCTTCTGCATTGGTTACTGTTAATGTTACTCTACGTTCGCCTGGTGTTGGGTATCGGTAACTAGGGCTAGCTACATTACTTAATGCGCCAGGATCTAGTGTCCAAACGATAGAACTTACGGGGCTATCTGGGCTGTTAATTGAACTGTAGAAGATAGTTTCATCGCCAAAGCAAGTAGTTGTAGTTTCGTAATCAAAACTTACTGAAGCTCCAGGTCTGGCAACCTCAACTATACTAGTAACGCTGGTATCGCAACCACTTTCGCCAGTAATTCTTAGTGTTACAGGGTAAAAACCTGTTATAGGGAATTGATAACGGAAGGTGCGATTATCGCTAATTTTTGCCCCGTTATAGAAGTATTCCCATCTTCTTATAATATCGCCATTTGCTATTGAAGCATCTGTAAACAATATAGAATCGTTGGTACAGTTATTAGGCGTGGTAGTAAATCTAGGAATTGGTTTGCGAGTTATACTAATACGTCTGGTTACTGTAGTTGTACAACCACTGCTTTCGATTAGGCGAAGTGTGACTGTAAAATTGCCCGTTCTTCTGTATCGATATACTGGATTAGCCAAGGTGCTTTGAGTAATGTTGGCAGAAGTAGTATCGCCAAAGTTCCAAATTCTTGTTGGTGGCTGAGGGTTGTTAGATACACTTTGATCTAAGAATTGGATATTGTTATTGGTACATCTGCCACCAATAAGACCAATATTTCCAGTTATTGGGCTTCTGATAATTACCGAATCGGCCAGCACTAATCTATTTCCTGTTAGGTTATTGGTTAAAGTAACACTTGATTTATATGTGCCAGGGTTGTTATACCTGATTGGGGTATTGATATTAGCAAATATAGGTGAAGTTGCTGTTGGGCAGCTTTGGTTCCAAGTAAGGCGTTGGGCATTACGGTTGGTATTATAAGTTAGCAATACCCATTGACTATTGTCTTGTTTCAAAAGACTGAACGATAGGGCACTTCCAGAAACCAAATAGTTTCCGTAGTTAATTACGTTACCGAAAGTATTGTTTTGTAAACTTGTTCCTAAGGCAATTCTTATGATATCGCCAACGCTATTCTGAATAAAGCAGTGGTACTGGTCGCCATCGGCAGCAATTTTAATGCCTTGAGGAAGGTTGATATTAATAGTGTTATTCGGGATTCTATTGAAGGTAGGGCTGTTAGCAATGCCACTTGGGAAAGCTATTTGAATTAAACCATTGCCACTGTTATCGGTAATAAGACCATACCAGCGGTTGCATTCCCGAACCATATAAATATCGAAACTACTGCTTGCGCCAGCCATAGGGTAGTTCGTGATTTCAGGAACTGCATTTATGTTAGTTCCGAAACGAAGCATGGTAATTGCATTAGACGCAAGGTTTGTTACCAAGGCAGCAATACCGCTTTCGTCTTCAATTACTATGATGTTTCTGGCATTAGACAAAGCATTTCCCGTTGAAATAGTATTTACAATAGGAGCATTGTTCAGGTTATTACCAAACTGAAGAAAGTATATACTGTTAGCAATACTGCTGTTTACACCTAAACCATACCATTGGTTTTTGTAATTGAATACATTTAACCCTACACAGTTAGGTAATGTGACATTGGTATTGGCGGCACTTGGTTGGCCTAGTAACGATGGACCGAATGATAATCGCCATAACCTAGTTTCAGAAATGAAAAAGCCGAAGTAATCGTTTCCTTGGCGGGCTATTTCTAAGCCCGATTGCATATTGGTACCACCTGTAAAGTTTGCAAATCCTGTACTAATAACTGGGATGGTAGTTAGTTCACCTACGCAAGCATCTATTTCAACTCTACTACCTGCCGGGATATTGGCTTGAATAGGAATATTGGTTTCTGAACAAGCTTCAAAAGGCAAATCTATAGTTGCAGTTTGGCAAATATTATCGGTAGGTAAAGTACCAGTAACTATTACAGAATCGCTGCTATAGGCTTGGTTTCCATTAACATCAACGGCTTCTACAGTATAATAATAAGTGCCAGGGGTAGTATACCTGGTAGGTGTTTCTGTATTGCTAACTGATAGTAATTCAGAAGTTGTTGCACTGCAAAAATTAGGGAAGCGGAAACGTGAGAGCACGCGTTGTGTTCTTTCAGCTGAAAAGGCAAACCAAGTACTATTTTCTTTAGCAAAGGTAAGTCCTTGTGGCAAGGTAAATAGGCTCCAGTTTTGTGCTTCAGCAGTTAATATTCTGCCTCTTGGACCTCCTTGGTTTACAATATGTATAACCGGACCTGCGGTAGAAGTTGATAAATACAAATGCAAATTACCTCTATCGTAAATTGCAGATACTGAAACTAAACTCAATAACTGCGAAGGTATAATCCCTGCTGTACTTATATCTGAAGTAATACTTACTACCTCAGGAGTATTAGATAATGAAACGCCATATTCCATTCTGAATACCTGGCCACTTGAACTTACCAAATAAACATACCATTCGTTACAAGCTTTAAAGATATCTATACCGCTTAAGCCAGATGCCGATTGCATAGTTGGCGGATTACTTAATACATTAACACGAGGGGCATTTAAAATTGATGTGCCAAAGTTTAAACGTACAAAGTTGTTATTGGTAAGCGTATTTAAACTATTAACAACAAATACGTATATTGAGTCTCTATCCTTAGCTAGCAATACTTGTGATGCTCTATTAAAAGTACCAACTGGAACAGGTACAATTTGAGCACTAACTGTACTACTATTAATAGTGGTGCCAAAATTTAAACGGATAAGGTTGTTGTTGTTTGAGGCAGTATTAACGGTAATTCCATACCAATTACCACCTTCTTTATAAAATGCAAACTGACTAGGACCACTTAAGAAGTTGCCAGGATTGCCCATTAATACCTGCCTTGGGGTATTGTTAAGGCTACTATCAAAATCTAACCTGATGAACTGATTGTTTTGGTTAGATGCATCGCTACCGTTGGTAAGAAAACCGAAATACCTTCCGTTTTCTTTAACTATGGTTATTCTATTATTTAAAGTGGTTGTGATAGCACCAGAAGAACCTATTGGTGTAAACTGTAAATCGCCTTCGCAAAAATCTATATTGTAAGTCTGACTTGGCGTTCCTGCAACTCTAACAACTAAAGGTTCGTTAATGGGAACAGTATTATCTGTGCCACTAAGGTTAATTTCAGGACATGCTTGGCTTACTATAATATTTTTGAAAATAGTATCGGTACAACCAGAATTGGTGGTAATGATATACCTTACACGATAGTTGCCAGGTACTCTGTAAGTATATAAAGGGCTAGCTAAATTACTTATATCGGTACCGCCGCCAAGTGGGTCCGCAAAGTTCCAATTGTAGGCAACAATGTTTTGAGTATTTAAACTTGAACTATCAACAAACTGGGTAGGTACATCTACAAAGCCGCCAGAACCTATTCTGAAATTAGCTGATGGAGCTTGTGAAATAACTACTGGTTTGGAAGTGGTACTAATACAGTTAGTACCCGATCGAACTGTGAGTTGCACAATAAAAGTACCTTGTACTGCATATATATGCGATGGGTTACTTTCAGTACTTGTTGGGGTGTTATCGCCAAAGTTCCAAACATAAGAAACAGGCTGTCCAAAAGTGGTGGTGCTATCAATAAACTGGGCTACTAAACCTTCGCATAAAGATGTAGCTCCAAATTTGGCTATTGGTGTGGAGCTAATATTGATATTGTTGGTAATACTTTGACTGCAACCACTTGAAGTTGTTACGGTTAGGGTTACATTATAGGCTCCACCATTAGGAAATGTAAAACTAGGGTTGCGTAAATTAGAAGTACCTAGCCCATCAAAATCCCAGTTGTATCCAACAAGGGTATCAATTGTTTGTATAGAGGTATTGGTAAAAACAATTGATGTATTTGAGCAACTTCCTTCAGGTAAAACAAAGCCAACTAAAGGGTTTGTACTATTATGCAATACCCTAAATGATTTTATAATGGTTTGTCCTGCAGAATTAGTTACTAATAAACTAGCATTATACACCGCATTCCCACTAGGATAAGCATGGGTTGGGCTTGATAAAGCACTAGTATCGCCATCTCCAAAATTCCAGCGGTAACGAACAATTTCAGAGCCACCGCTTGCACAAGCATTAGCGTTGAAGGAATAAAGTTGAGAAGTACATTCTTTGTTATAAGTGGGCTTTGCAAAAACACCATCAACAATAAAAATACTATCGGTTTGGGTGGTGAAATTGTTATTTATATCTGTGATTTCAACATTGATAAATTTCTTACCGCCTGCTGTATAGCTTACTCCAGCAGGAAATGCCCCTGAAGAAGTATTTAATGTTGCACTACAAGGGTTAGGGAAATTAAATAGAATTTGGCGTTGTAAACTTGAACTTATTGAACTGTAGAAGCCTTGTAAACTGAATTGTGACCCAGTAGTATTGATAGGTTGTAACCCGAGTATTGGTGCGCTTATGCCTGTTGTTATAAGTGCTTGAGAGCCAAAACTTGACGATGCGGGAGATTGCAACATTGCTCTTGCTAAAATTTGTCCAGTGGCATTTCTGCCTTGGAAAAACAGGTATAGCCTGCCTAAATCAAAATAGTAAGAAAGATCGTTTAATTCTGCAAAGCCTTGTGGGGCAATGTTAAAGCTAATATCGGCAATGGCAGGGGTATTATCTACACCATTCAAAAAGCTGATTTTTAATAATCGATTGTTTGAATTAATTGCAAAAACATAGGTATTGCCACAATAATTCAAAACTTCAATATCACGTAAAGATGTGCCAGGAGCTATATTTCTAAAAGTTGGTGTATTTGTAATGCTACCACCAAAATTAAGGATTGATAATTGGTCAACTCCTTGAGATGCAACAAGACCGAAAACGTTATTTTCTTGTTTAATTATGCGTACTGCTTGGCTGGAGATATTTCCTCCAACATTTAAGATAGTGATAGTGGGATTGTTTTCAATACTGCTTCCGAACGATAGCCTAAATACTTGTTGAGAGCCTCTGTTTGTTAATAAGCCATGCCATTCAGCTCCTTCTTTGTAAAGATCTAGCGCACCAGGGTTAGTGATTACACCTCCAGTTGGAGAAAGAAAGTTAAGAACAGGGTTTTGGTTGTTAGGATCGGCACCATAATCTAATCTGATTAATTGGTTGGTTCCGCTGCTAAGTACAAAGCCGTAAAAGTTACCGCCATCTTCAATTATTCTAAGGCTATTTAAGGTTACCGTACCTGCTAAGTTAGATCCCAATAACAACGTAGGTTGAAGTGCGGCATCGCCTGCGCAAAAATCCCAACGTACAGTGTTAGTAGGTGCGGTATTTACAAATGCACTAAAATTTGCTCCATTACAAATAGAATCAGGTATCGATATATTGAAATTGCAGTTTATTTGGGCTTGTGCCTTTGTATTAAAAAGAAAAGGAAGTATGAATAAGAGGCTAAGGCGTAAATATTTAGGCATAAACATTCAGTGAGTGGCACCAATGGGTAAGGTAATGGAGTATAAATATAGCCATAAAGTTTATTTTGCCTTTATGTGCCTGCAAGAAACTACTATTTTCTTAAGACTTTGTAGTTAAGTTGGTGTTTTACTTACATTAAAACAACCTAAAGAAGGGATTGGCAGAAGTGCTTTTTTAATTTATTTTGCACTGGTGTTAAGAAATGATTACCTTTGCAGCGGCAAATCGGTACGGTCAGCTCCTGCTGAACTCCCCCAGGTGCGGAAGCAAGCAAGGGTAGGTGGTTGAGCGACGCGATATTCGGTTTGCCATTTTTATTTTTTAATTAGCATCTCTTATTTCATGGAATTTGACAACCATTGGCAAAACAATTTTGCTTAGTATAAAATTGCTTTAAAGTCATTAGAGTTAGGGCTAAAATCAAACCAAATATCCGAGCTTGCACAAGATGGCTTATTGCATCGGTTTGAATTTACTTGGGAATTGGCTTGGCAAACCTTACAAGACGTGCTAGTAAAACGAGTTATTACTACCATTAAAGGTCCAAACCCAGTAGTAAAAGAAGCTGGGAACCTTCAAATAATTAGCAATTTGGTTGAGTGGGATAATATGCGCCAAGATAGAAACAGAGCTAGCCATACCTATGATGCCGTTATGGTGACTGAAATTGTAAATAAAATTAAATCGGATTACTTGGATTTGTTTTTGGATTTAGAAAAGACTTTGAACAACGAACCTGAGTAATGCAACAATCTCAAACTTCCTTTCATGCTGTTTCCGATGATATTGAGGGTATTCCAAACCCTTATACACAGAGAATTATCAAGGCATTAGAAGCTAATTTTGTAGAACATATTGTTGTTTTTGGTAGTAGAGCAAAAGGTAATTTTCACGAAGGTTCAGATATTGATATTTGCTTGTTTGGGAACTTTAGTTTAGCCCAACTTTGGGAATTGGAAGGTAATATTGATAGACTTGAATTGCCTTGGAAGGTAGATTTACTTGGCTTTCACTTATTAAATTCTGAGGAGCTAAAGGAACATATTATGAGGGTGGGTATTCGTTTACAAAAATAATTTTATAGATTTGTAACAAGCCTTCAGGCTTTTAACCGAATAATACATCTCTGATATGATTAGCAAGAAGTTAGCTTTTTTGCTGCTTTTTTGTATGCTGCCGTGGTTTGCATACGCGCAGCTGAATATAGTTGTAAATAATGTCCCTGCCAATACGCCCAACGGTGCGGTTTTGTTTGTTGCTGGTAATTTTAATAGCTGGAATCCATCTGATCCTGCCTATCGATTAACCTTACAAGCCAACGGTGAATATAGCATTACCTTACCAAGTTCTGTTCGTGGACCAGTCCTGTTCAAATTTACAAGAGGTTCTTGGGCAAGTGTAGAAACCCAAGCTAATGGCAGCCAGCTAGCCGATAGGCGTTATACTATTCCAGCAACAGGGCCTTCAAATTACTTAACTAGCATTGCTCGTTGGGAAGATTTAGGTTCTGGCAGTGGCACAGTAGGTGGTTCGGCTACTTTTAATGTTCGGTTGCTTTCTGATAATTTCAGAATGCCAGAATTGAACAGAAATAGAAGAATTTGGATTTACCTGCCACCAGATTATAGCTCCACCAATTTGCGCTATCCTGTAATTTATATGCACGATGGGCAAAATCTGTTTGATAGAAATACCGCTTTCGGCGGAAATGAATGGGAAGTTGATGAGACTCTAAACAGATTGCATAGCCAAGGCGATTACGGCTGTATAGTTATTGGAATTGACAATGGCGGTACCGATAGAATTGCAGAATATACCCCTTATGCACACCCGCAACATGGTGGTGGTGATGGCGAGGACTACGTTCGCTTTTTGGTAAATACCTTAAAGCCTTACATTGATAACAATTACCGTACCCTACCAAACAGAGAAAATACAGCCATAATGGGCAGTAGTTTAGGTGGATTAATTTCACATTATGCCTTAGTTAGGTACCCGAATACTTTTGGAAAGGCAGGTGTGTTTTCGCCTTCTTATTGGTTTAATAGTAGTATTTATACCACTTCCAGAACTAGCAATAGAGTAGCAGGTAATAAAATGTACTTGCTTATGGGCGGCAGAGAAGGCAGTAGTGCCAACGGTAATGCTGGTTATGTGCGCGATTTAAAGCGTATGGCCGATACCCTTGCCTTAGCGGGCTATGCAATTGGAAACGAAATTGATACTGTAATTAAAGCGGATGGGCAGCATAGCGAATGGTTTTGGAAGCGAGAGTTTGCCGAGGCCTACCAATGGTTGTTTAGTGGAATAACCAGCGTTGCTAAATCAAAATCCGATAAGCCAATTCTTGAAGTATATCCTAATCCTGATACGGAAAATGGCGAAGTGCTTAACGTGGTGCTATCGGCTTGTAATACGCAACACAACCTTGTAATTGTAAATACTGCGGGTAAAGTAGTTGAAAACAAGGCTATTACGTGTAACAGTACTTTACAAGTAACTACAAAAAACTGGCCTAAAGGTATTTACACTATATCTGCTGGAGTGGCTACTATTAAGTGGGTAAAGAGGTAAATTATCTACCACTTTCGACTATATCCAAACTGGAAAAAACCCGTTGAACCTAATGATAGGTTTAAGTATGCTGCATTTTTATTGCCAAATCTGAAGGCAAGGGGCTGTATTTCTCCTGATGGAATAGGAATGATATATGTATTGTTACCACTTGTAGGGTAATATATAGTTCCTAAGTATGGGTTATTGGAACGTTCTTCCTCATGAACAATTGCCAAGCCTAATCCGAATTTAAAACTTAAACTGTAGTTGCGCCTTGAGATGAATTTGTATTCTAAGCCCCAAATGTTAGAGTATATTCCTTGGTAATCAGTGTAATAGTGAAAATCGGTATTGTTTCTTTTTCGAGCAAATTCTAGCAGCAATGAAGTGTACCAGCTCCAATCGCCTTGTTTAATTTGCTTTTTGTAGGTTATAAGTAAAGGCAAAGCCTTTGAGTTTGCCTCCTTACTTCTAAGGAAAAAGCTCGTATATGAAGGTTTAAACCTTTCAATATTACCATTTGCCCAAGCAAAATCGCCAAGGGTGAAAAGTCCAGTTCCTATTTCTAAATACCGTTCTTTCTTTAAAGAATCAGGATTTTGGGCATATAATTCTGCGTATACGAACACCAATAAAGTAATTAAACCTAAGCGCATACAGTTCATACGAATTAGTTTTATTCTAATCAAATATAATTAAAAAGGGTGATATTTTTACAAATATCACCCTTGTAAATTTGTATTACATATAAACTATTCAGTAACCTCTGCACCTAAGCCATTTTCTTTCAAAAAGGTATTCCAAAGTTCTAGCTGGGTTTTCTTGAGTACCCTCGGGAATTTGTTTTGACCGCCTTCTTTTCCAAGTTTTTCTTTCATAAAGCGGTAAAAATCAGACGATGAGAGCACCGTGATTTTGAGGTATTTTAAAGGGCCTTTCCTTTCAACGGCATAATCGTCGTTTAGAACAGAAAGCTCTTTGTCTAATAATTCCAAAGCTTTGTTTTTATCAAAACTATCGTCAGACCCTACATACCAATGGTGGGTAAATTCACTATTGCCTTTGTTGTTACTTCCGGCAACTGCATATTCTCTAATGGTAATATTCATTTGCTCTTGCACTTTGGTAAGCGCATGATCCATATTATCCATACTGAGGTGTTCACCGCATAATGAAATATAGTGTTTTGTGCGTCCTACAATCTTTATTTCTGCTTTGGCAACATTGCTAAAGCGCACCACATCGCCAATCATATAGCGCCAAGCACCTGCATTGGTACTTAGTAATATGGCATAATCTACCCCTTCCTGCACCTGATTAACCATATAGGTTTTAGGGTTGGCTACAAGCTCACCATCTTGGGTAAAGTTTTCGTCGTTAAAAGGGATAAACTCTAAGAACAAACCATTATCTAATACCAAACGCATATCGGTATTAGGCTCCGCTTGGTAGGCTATAAAGCCTTCGCTAGCCAAATAGGTTTCCAGATAAAGTAGTGGCTTACCTAGCACCGCATCAAACCCTTTTCTGTAAGGCTCTATGCTCACCCCACCAAAACAAAATATGGTAAGGTTAGGCCATATTTCGTGGATGTTTTTAACGTTGTAGTGCTTTATTATCTTTTCAATCAGAATCAGATTCCAAGCAGGGCTGCCTGCAATTACACCAATATCCCAATCTTTAGCCTTTAAGGTAATTTCTTCAAGCTTTTCTGACCAATTACTAATCTTGCTAATTCTTGCACCTGGCTTATAATAGTTGGTAAACCAAGTAGGTATTTTTTTTGCCTGAATACCACTTAAATCGCCATCGTAATAGGTTCCTCTATTATTAAGTTTAGTGCTACCACCAAGCATTAAAACGCCAGTTGTAAAAACATCGGTTGGTAAATCTTTATAATGAGCAAGTGTAAGTATTTGCCTAACACTAGTTTTCTGATTAGATCTTATTAAGTCCCTTGTTATAGGAATATGTTTGGTGCTTGCCTCGGAGGTTCCGCTACTTAGTGCAAAATACTTGATGGCACCTGGCCAAGCAACATCTTCCTGACCTTCTAAGTTCTTATGCCACCAATGCTTCGCCATTTCGTTGTATGAAAAAATGGGAACATTCTTCTTAAAATGGTAGTAAAACTCAGCACCATCACGCTCATAGGCTTTGAGGATATTCTTAAAGCCATATTGCTGACCAAATTGGGTGTCTTCGGCTTTATCTAATAATTTTCTGAGGGTATTTTGTTGTTGTATAAAAGGGCTGCCTTTAGGTAGTTTAACCTTATTGCTAAGCTGGATGCCTTTTTTTACTATAGAGCCTATTATTGACATTTAACGTAAAATGCTAATTTAAAACTATAAAACTGATAAGTCCTAAAACTTATTATCTGGTTCAAATAGTGGTGCAAGGCTATTTGGGTAAACGCAAATATACAAGGATAGCCCTACTAAACAAGGAAATACTAGTAGTGCTGTTGTTGTGTTTTGATTTTTATTTTGAAAATACATGAGATTAAAAAATAAATATAATGAATTTTTGTTTATTACAAAATTATATTACGCATTATGTCTGTATGGTTATTGCTTAGCCTAAAATCTTACAATCTTTGGAGAGTAAAAGGGGTATTGTATTATTAAGTATTAACCAATAAAAAAAGGTCTTTAGTTGTGAAGCTAAAGACCTTTGTAATGCAATTAAATTGCTAATTATTTCTTGCTGTATAGTTTAATACGAGCATCTGAAGCTAGTTTTTTAGTGTTTACAGAATTGGTTTTTTCCATTTCCATTAAAGTAATGTAAACACCACGCTCAATTTGAGCAGTAAATTCAACTGGTAAACCATGGTGATTGATGTACATACCAGCAATTTCATTTTTCGTTTTTGGTTCAGCAGTCAAAGCCGATGCTGTGAAAGCAGCAACATCTGACATGTTTAAACGAATTTTATTAGGGCTTTTTGGCTTCTTAGCTTTAGCAGCCTTTGGAGCCTTAGGTGCTTTAGGAGCTTTAGGCTCAGCAGGAGCGGCTGCACTAGCAGCAACTGCATTCTTTTTAGGACGACCACGCTTTCCTCCTTTGCTAGCAGCGGTAGCTGGAGCAGTAATGGCAGCTACAGAAGCTGGAGCAGTAGTAGTACCAAAACGAGCAATTAAAGAATCGATTGACTTTAGAGTTTCTTCGTGCTCTGCAATTACTTGGGCACGCATTACTTGTAAGTTTTGTAAATAGCTATTAGCCATGTCAGATGAAAGTTAAGAATTAGTTAGTGTGTGATTCTGAGTACAAATAAAATTAATTATTTTTATATATACATTATGTTGTATGTAAATAATTACCAATATTTTTCAGTTTTTGGTAAATACCTGCCTTTCTGGCATCTGTAGCTGTATATAATTGTTAATTGAATACTTGTAATGCATAGTTTGGGCTTTATTTGTTTTTAATGTTTGCCTTTCATTTATACTTATTAGCTCTTTATTGGTCTTGAAATTGGATTAATATGGTTTGTGAATCGGTACTTTAAATGGTTTTTTGATAATTTTTCTTAATCTGCAAAGGTCTTTAAATAGACTAAAGTTAGTTTTATTAGGTATTTGCCCACTGTTCATATGCTTAAGAAATAGACCTATTGAATTGTGAGCGTTGAAAAGTTGGCGTTAAGTTTATTTCATATTTAATTAGGTAAGGCAGAAATAATGCCTACCTTTGCATCACTTGTTCTGAGTACAGATTGGGTTGGGTTCTGCCAAAAGGGAAAGTGCAGAGAACGGCTTTATGGGTTGCGAAGGGCAGGTATGTGGAAAGCACACAGGTTCCTAACCTAGAAATTATTTGGGTTCCAAGTTGTTGCTCTCTACGGAGAGGTAAAGTAAAACAACAAAAACAAAAGAATTATTGATTGGCATTTTTATGCTGGTTAATGCAAAACAAATTAAATGGAAAAATTATTGTTCGCAGATCTTCCCCTATCGGTTGAAGTGAAGCAAGCCCTTGAGGCGATGGGTTTTGAAGAAGCTACACCCATTCAAGCTCAGGCAATTCCGCTGGTATTCCGTGGTGCCGATATTATTGGACAGGCGGCAACTGGTACCGGCAAAACAGGAGCTTTTGGTATTCCTGCAATTGAGTTGATTGATGTAAAATCATCTAACACACAAGCGGTTATCCTTACTCCAACAAGAGAACTTGCTGTACAAGTAAGTGAAGAATTAAAGAAAATTGCTCAGTTCAAAAGAGGTCTTACTATTGGCGCTATCTATGGTGGCGAAAGTATTGATAGGCAAATTAGAGCGCTAAAAAGTGGTTTACACATTGTTGTAGGTACCCCAGGCAGAGTAATTGACCACTTAGAACGTGGTACACTTCAATTAGATAACACCGAAATGGTGGTGCTAGATGAAGCAGATGAAATGTTGAACATGGGTTTCCGCGACGATATTGAATATATCTTAGGAAAACTTCCACAGGCTCACCAAACTTTATTGTTCTCTGCAACAATGAGTAAGGATATTATGAACCTGACCAAGAAATACCAATATGAGCCTCAGATTGTTAAGTTAACAAAGGCGGAAAATGGTAATCCTAATATCCAACAGTTCTACTACAAAATGCACAGCCGTAAGAAAATGGATGCATTGGGTAAATTGATGGAGTTCCACAACATTAACCTAGGTATTGTATTCTGTAATACAAAACGTATGGTTGATGAGTTGGTTGAAAACTTACAGATGCGTGGTATCCCTGCTGAAGGTTTACACGGCGATATGCAACAGAATAAGCGTAACGTAGTAATGGGCAAATTCCGTAAGGGTGGCCTTAAGCTATTAGTTGCTACCGATGTTGCTGCAAGAGGTATTGATGTAGATGATATTGAAGCAGTATTCAACTACGATTTACCAATGGACGATGAGTTCTATACTCACCGTATTGGTAGAACGGCACGTGCAGGCAAGAGCGGTATAAGCTTTAGCTTCGTATCTGACAGAGATAACTCTCGTTTGTATGATATTATGCGCTATACCAATATGAAAATTATTGAAGCGCAAGTGCCATCTGATGAGCAAATTGCAGTTGGTAAATTAGCTAAGTTCAAAGAAGGTATCTTAGAAGATGCTGCCGATGAAGCTTCATTAACTTATTTCCGAACTATGCTTGCTAACTTTGAAGCAGAAGGCATAAGTGCAGAATTGATTGCTACCGTTCTTTTAAAGCGTAACTTAGATTTCGTTAAAAAGGCTGAAGAAAATAGAGATAGAGAACCAAGGTTTGAAAGAAGCGACCGTGGTGATAGACCTGAGCGCAGGGATAGACCTGAGCGTGGCGACAGACCAGAACGCAGAGACAGACCTGAGCGTGGCGATAGACCTGAACGTGGCGAACGTGCTCCGGGTTCTGTACGCTTAAGCGATGAAGGTATGGTAAGACTTTTCTTTAGCGTAGGCCGCAGAGATAAAGTAAGACCAGGCGATTTAGTAGGTGCCATTGCTGGCGAAACTAATATCCCAGGCAATAGCATTGGCAATATCGATATCTTCGATAAGTATAGCTTTGTAGAAGTTCCGGCTGAAATGGCTGAAACGGTTCTTCAAGTGATGGATAACAACATGATTAGAAGAAAGAAAGTAAACGTAGAAATTGCTAAAATGGAACCAGCTATATAAGCTTCTACCATAAAGTTAATTCGTAAAGGCAGCCAATTGGCTGCCTTTTATTTTTATGATTTGAAGTAAATTACCCTCATTGCTTATATTGCTAGCAAATATTAAATTTCGACCCCATAGCACCTAAACTAAAAACCAGCAATGACTATAGATTTTAAACAAGACTTTGACGAAGACGATTTAGACGATAAGGCGGTTGCTAAAATTTATTTGACTCAAGCTATAAATGGCATTTTTGCCTTCATAGGTGCCTACCTTATAGTAATGGTCATTTATCAGTTAGCCTCTTTGGTAATGGGTACCACCTTTTCTATGCAAGGTACTTGGTATTATTATCTTGTGGAAATGGAGCCAATTGATGGCCACTGGAAAAGGAAGGCAATTGTTGCATCGTATGCCGCAGGGCCTGCAGCAGCTATGGTCTTAGCTATTTTGGCTTTAGTGTTATATTTTAACATATTCCGATACAAGTCAGGTATTTTCAAATTACTTTTGGTATGGATATTTATCCATGGCATAAACCTTAGTTTAGGAAATGTTGTAGTAGGTGCGGTTTTGAATTATTTAAAGTTTACTAATACCTATCGCGGAGTAGGTCACGCACTTGTCTGGAGCAGAATTGAAGGCTTAACGCTTATGGTTACAGCAGGTTCTGCCTTAGTATTGCAGCTAATTGCAGGGTTTATGTCTTTTTCGATTATTCTTCAAACAGCATTAAGTAGAAGGCTACTATTTGGAGGTTCTGGTGCCAGATTTAAGTATTTACTAACTGCGGTACTTTTACCTTGGGTTGTAGGAACCTTGGTTATTTTACTTTTTAAGGTTCCCCATGTAGAACCTTTTGACTTATTGATATTTGCAATATTAGGTACAATTGTTATTGCCATACTTTCATTATATGGCTTTAATACTGCACTTTATATGTCTAAAAATGATTGGAAAACGCAAACTTTCCCGAATGTTACCTTAGTGCTTTTGGCAGGGGCTTTAATGTTTTTCTATAGAGTAATACTTGGTTTAGGTATTCCTTTTTAAAGGGAATACCTAATACCTAAAATTTCAATATGCCGCCAAGGTCTTTAATGCGTTGTTCAACTGCTTTTACTGCTTTCTTGTTGTTTTCCAGCTCGGTTTCGTTCTTTTGTTGCCTGCTATTTAATTCAAATAGCTGAGCATCTAGTTCCTGTTCTTTTACTTTAAGTTCAGTAATATCTTGTTCAGTTTCTGAAATGGTTCTTTCTAAGTTATAGACCGATTCTGCAGTTTCTGCAATCTCAACCTCTCTTTTAGCTTGGGAGCGCAGTACTTTCCATTCCTTAGCATCTTCGGCACGTTCCTTAGCTACATCTAAAGCGCTTTTAAGGTTTACAAGGTTTTCTTGTAGTTTACCTTTGTTATCTTCATTTTGCTTTACTTGGATTTGCTTTTCAGCAATATCATTACTCAGGTTATTTATTTTCAGCTGAATATCTGCCTGTTCTTGTTCTAGTTTTTGAAGAGTTATTTCCGCGTCTTTCAAAGCAAAGGCATCCTTTTCTTTGGTGTTAGTATCTGATGAGCCTGAGAGCCATAATACTAGCCCAATAACTGCAGCACCAGCTATAATACCTCCAATTAGGTAGTTTAAAGTTTTGTTCTTTTGAAAGCGTTGGCTTTCAGCTGGTTTTAATTTGTCCATTTTATTTGTAGGGATGAGGAGTAAATTATTTGTTAAGGTTTCAAATAGAACTTTTGCTTGCTCATGGTAGGGTTAAAAAGCACTATTCCTTGGTCAAACAAGTCAATAGTTACCTGAACCTGTGGGTGATTTTGAATAAAGTGCCATGCTTTCAGCATTTCGGGTGAATAGCGTAAATCATCAAAAAGGAAAACAGTATTGTCCTTCTTTACACTAAGGCAAAGTTCAAAATAATTTATGGTTGGCTGGTAGGCATGGTTAGCATCAAAATATACAAAAGTAGGATCAGGTATTTGCTTTAAGCCTTCCGCTAGTATGCTATCTAAATTCCCCGTTAACCTAGTTATATTGTGTTTGCTTAAGTGGTTAAAATTGCATTGGGCTAACTCAGAGATGTTTTCACAGCCTTCAATAGTATAAATATGGGCATTTGCACCTAAAGCACTCTGAAAATATGATGTGCCTATTCCTAAATTTGTGCCTAGCTCTAGCACTGTTTTAGGTTGAAGAAACTGCAATAGTTTGTACATAAACCATCCTTGTTTTTTGGGAGTGGTCATAGCTACTAATTTCGGTAAGGAAACTTTTTTATGAGGGTTTTTGATGCCTCCAGTACCAAAATCTGTAACATTTACTATGGTATTAGATTGAGCTAAAAGCACTTTCCTTAAGTTTTCTATTGGTTCAAGTTCCGAAGGGAAATTATGGGTCTTGTAATTTTTACCACTTATTACAGCATTATAAAGCTTAAAAACGAATGGCGAATGCAAACCGTGTGCATTATGGGCTTTGGCGTACCATTGCAGATAGGCCATTGTTCGCCACCAATAAAGCTTTAACATTTGCATTATTCTTGAGGAGTTGCTGATTCAGAAAAACGCTAACCCTATTAAATTTTAAATTTTTTTAGCCTTTGCAAGTTACAAAAGGCATTGTTCATTCAACAAACTTTAGCGTTTACTAAAGCAAAAAGGTCCTCATTTGGAGGACCTTTAAAGTATTTTCATGTTGAATTTTAGTTGAGCATTGCTGGCATAACCAGGGTAAATTCAGGGATTTGCACGTCGAACTGCTTGCCATCTGTAAGGCGTTCCATGGTGTACATACCTACCATTTTGCCTATTGAACTTTTTAAGTGACAACCGCTTACATATTCATGTACCTCCCCAGGTTCTAAAACAGGTTGCACACCAACAACACCTTCCCCTTCTACTTCACTAATAGTGCCGGCAGAATCGAAAATGAGCCAATGCCTACGCATTAACTGAACGGTATAATCGCTTTCGTTGGCAATTCGTATTTTATAAGTATGCACGTACTTATTTTGAGCAGGAACACTAAAATCGTCCAAATAAGCGGTAGTTACGCTTACTGTAATTCCTTTGGTATTTTGTGAAACCATACGCCGTTTGAAATTGAATAGGGTAAGTGAGCGTCTTGCGATAGCTATTTAACAAACGTTTTTGAATACTGCAAAGTTTTACTTGAAGAAAAATAATGTTGGCTTAGTGGGCAAGGTAATTAAAAATATTTTTTCTAAAAAAGCTTGTATAGTAGTTTTTAGATTGCTACTTTTGCCATCCCAAACAGAGAGATGGCAGAGCGGTCGAATGCGGCGGTCTTGAAAACCGTTGACCCACAAGGTCCGGGGGTTCGAATCCCTCTCTCTCTGCAAACACCATTAAGGTTAGCCTTAGTGGTGTTTTTGTTTGGATACTATTTTTATTTTTAGGTTCAGGCTACTTTCTATCATATTTTCAGGTCTTTTATTAAAAATAAAAGCTTATGAGAAATTCGTTAAACTTTCGTCTATTGGTTTGCCTGCTTTTGTTAAGTTTTTCAATAATTAATGATGCCTTTTGTCAAAATAGTTTTAGATCTCGTTGCCCTTATACAGTTAATTCTTGGCCTTTCCCCAATAATAATGACTGGATGGGCTGCCCTCCAGCTACATTTACTAATCAGAATGGGTCCTTGTGCCCATTGAATTATACAATAAAGCCTTTTCAGGATTGTTGTGGTGCAGAGCCTATCTGTAATGTTACACAAAATGTAACAAACCAAGGATATGGCTCAAGTAGTAGATTTAATTCATCAATATGTGGTCAAGGTTGTTCAAGCTTAGATTTGCCACCTATTGGTACAACTTGTTTTGCAACAAACGAGCGCCAAACAGCTTGGTATTCATTAAGAATTGCACCATTACCAGGCGGAAGTACCGCATTAGGTGCTCCAGCAGGAAAGTTGCGCTTTAAGGTTATTCCGTGCGATATCTCCCCAAACCCAGCTAATTGCGATGAAATGGGTAATAATCCAATTTGTAATTGTGATTCTATTAACCCATCTTCTTCAATTTTATGTGCAGATGAAGGGATTTCTAATATTGGAAATGCCGATTTTGATTGGATTTTATTTAGGGTTAGCGATTTTAGAACACGAAGATCGGCTTGTAATTCAATCTCATCAAATAATTCAACAGTAGTTTGTTGTAACTGGAGTTCATACACTGGGCCCACTGGTATGTCTGAAATTAGCTCGTTTAATCCTTCTTGCGATCAGGGTGGTCAAGGAGGTAGATATGGTGCCCCTGTTCCTGTTTTTGTTGGAGAATTATACTTTTTAGCAGTTGATTATTACACAGTTAGAGAAACTAAAAGTTATAAATTAGATTTCTCAGGTGCTTGCGCCAACACAGTATTGAATGGTGCAACTGCAATAATAGGTGGTGAGCAATCAACTATTAATAATGTTGATAGAATTCAGGTCAGTAGAATTTTAACCCCTACAGATTCTTGTAGTATAGGTGGGTTTAATTTCAGTTTTAATCAAACCCAAGTTAATACAAGTATTACGACTGATAAATTTAAGTTGTTCCGCTTGAACAATATAGGGGAGGATATTGATAGCAACATTTCAATTACGAGTTTGTTGCCGATTAACAGCCCTATTGCCGCCACTGAATGGAGTTTAAGAACATCTAGATTGCCAATTGGCAATTATGCAATTCGTTACCGCGATTCAATTATAAATAATTGTGGATTGGCTTTAAACGCCGATACCTTTAGTTTTAGGGTTGGTCCTGCTGCTCCATCAATTACGGTTGTAAATGCCGATAGTTGCTTATTTCAACCAACCACGCTTAGAATATTAGATACCAATTACTTTGATTTTATTTGGAGCAATGGTTCAACTGCCGATTCTGCAATAGTTACTGGTGCTGGCACTTATAGTGTATCTGTTAGAAGAAGAGGAGTTTGTACTGAAAGGTTTACCACCACTTTCAATTTGACCCAACCAAGCTTAGGAAACTGTCCTATTTCAATTAATATCAATAATAGGTTAGATTCTTTAACTGCTTCGCTTTCGGCGTTACGTTATCAATGGGAACTTGAAGGTATTTTAATAAGTCCAGATTCTAGGATTATACCAGTTTTAGGTAATGGTTCTTACAGAGTAAGAGCAATTAATAATACTGATACAGGTGTTTGGAGTGCACCTTTCTTAGTTTCCAATACGCGAGAAGAACTGACGATAAGCACTTTAAAGGTTTACCCTAATCCTGCCAAAGGAATGGTGAATATTGCTGCACCAGCCTCTGCCCAGAGTATTCAATTAATCAATCCTCAAGGCAAAGTAGTGTTAACCAAACAGATTCAAGGTACTACTACCATTAATGTGCAAGGATTGCCTAATGGGGCGTACATAGTTCGTACCAAAGTTGGTTCTAATGTTTTGAGTGAAGTTTTGCTTGTGCAATAAGCTTTGCTTACCCAATTATAAACTTCTCCGAAAAGCAGAGGCTCCATAGCTTCTGCTTTTTCGTTTCCAAGTTTTAATTTCCTACTTTTAAAGCCTAACAATTTATTCTTGGTAATTATTCTGTAAAAACTAATGAAAAAGTATTTAAGCATCATCGTTTTTATTTGGCTGGGATGTATAGCTAACGTTATAGCCCAACCAAAGCATACAGTAATTAAAGGGCAATATATTGCAACTGATGCTAAACTTTCTGATACCTTAAACTACCAAGTTCATTTGCCTGATGGTTTTGACCCTGCCAAAAAATATCCAATGTTGGTAATGTTGCATGGTTCTGGTGAACGTGGCAAGGATAACGAAATTCAGTATAAGCATTTTGCTCCGTTTGTCGAAAATGCAACCATTAGGAGTCAGCACCCTGCTATTATAGTAATACCCCAATGCCCAAGAAGTAGCTCTTGGACTTGGTGGCTTACTGATAGAGATACAATTAGTTTTACTTTGAAACCGAAGCCTACTGTACCACTTCAAAATCTGAAAACCCTATTAGGTCAACTTGAGAAACAATATAAAATAGACGATGAGCGTAGGTATATCACTGGTCTTTCTATGGGGGGCTTAGGTACCTTTGAATTTTTGAGTTACTACCCTGGTTACTTTGCGGCAGCCGCTCCTGTTTGTGGTGGTGGCGATATTAAAAAGGTTCGGAAAATTAAAAAATCGGCAGTTTGGCTATTTCATGGTGGTGCCGATAGGGTAGTGGTGCCATCGCTTTCCAGAAGAATGTACAGCGCACTATTAGAAGCTGATGCGGAAGTAGTTTATACGGAATTTCCGGGTGTGGGACATGATAGTTGGGTACAAACTTACCAACAAGTTATACTGGCCGATTGGATTTTTGCACACGAGCAATAATAATTTAATTCCTAAAAATAAAAACACTTTCAAGGCAGATACCGCCTTGAAAGTGTAAGGAATTAACGGATAATAAAATAATCTTTCTTTGGTGTTTATATTTATGACTAGGCTTTAACAATCCTTTTTACTGTAATAGTTCCGTTGCTGTTTTTTAATAGAACGGAATATACAGACCTAGGGGCACTTTCAGGTAACTGTACCAATGCAATTTGTTGGCTAGAGAATCCTTTTGATATTTCCTTGCCTTGTAAATCGGTAACGGTATATTCGAATTCGCTGGCTGCAGAAATGCGAAAATTGCCATTTGTAGCAGGATTTGGGAATAATGAATACTGCAGGCTTTCAGCAGACTTGGTTGAATTGATTGGTGGCTCGTCCGGAAATTCATTATTTACATCTAACGGATTTCTGCCGTTATAAGTAGGTTTAGCAACATCCTTGTTTCTGGATGGTTTTTGGTCGGCTCCAGTAGCACTTGCTATAAATGGAACACTTAGGAATGCGATTAACGCAATAACAATATTTACCTTTTTCATAGTTTTGTTTAGTTCTATTTGTATGATTCAAAACTACGGCAAACAGTTGCATTATTTTTCCCGTTTATCATGTAAAAGCAAGAGCTAATCCATATTAAAAAAATGTTTTTTATTTTTATTTCGCAATATATTTTAATCGCCAGAAAAGCTTAATTACACTAAACCTTAGAATTTATGGTTAAGCGGTTGCGTAGCTAGGTTCAGAGTTAGCATTGAAAGGGCTACCATTTTTCCTTACCTTCGCCTATCCTATTATTGAAATCACCAACTACCACATAAACCAATGAATAGCGGAGTTTTTATTGTTGAAGCAGTACGTACGCCTGTAGGCAAATACGCTGGTACCTTAGCTAATTATCGTCCAGATGATTTGGCGGCACTTATAATCAAAGGCCTTATGGCAAAGGTGCCTCATTTCGACCCTATGGAGTTGGAAGATGTTATTTTTGGTGCAGCTAACCAAAGTGGAGAAGACAATAGAAACGTGGCTCGCATGGCAGGGTTGCTCGCTGGCTTGCCTTTGCACGTAGGTGGGGTTACTGTAAATAGATTATGCGGCAGTGGCTTAGATGCTATCGGTACCGCATTCAGAAGTATTAAAGCAGGTGAAGGCAGTGCTTTTGTGGCCGGTGGTGCTGAAAGTATGACCCGCGCACCATTTGTAATGCCCAAAGCAGAAGGTGCATTCGGTAGAAGTCCTGAAATTTATGATACTACTATGGGGTGGCGTTTTACTAATAAGGCGCTATCTAAAATACACCATCCTTTTACGATGGGCGAAACTGCTGAAAATGTAGCAGAGCGTTATAAAATTACTCGTGAAGCTCAAGATCAGTTTGCTGTTACAAGTCAGGAACGTTGGGCTGCAGCAAATGAAGCTGGTAAATGGACCGATGAAATTGTACCTGTTGCCATCCCTCAGAAAAAATGTGATCCACTTATCTTTAAAACCGATGAGCACCCAAGGCTATCAACCATGGAGGCATTGGCTAAATTAAAGCCTGCATTCAAGGAAGAAAATGGTACAGTTACAGCAGGAAATGCCAGCGGTATTAACGATGGTGCAGCTGCAACCTTAGTAGTTTCAGAAGAGATGGTTAATAAATACAATTTGAAGCCATTGGCAAGAGTTGTAGCAACAGCAGTTTCTGGAGTAGATCCCGCTTATATGGGAATTGGTCCTGTTTCAGCTACGCAAAAAGTGTTAAAAAGAGCTGGTTTAACCATGAACGATATCGGGCTTGTGGAATTGAATGAAGCCTTTGCAGCACAGGCACTTGCTTGCATGCACGATTTGGAATTGAATCCTGAAATTGTAAATGTAAATGGTGGTTCAATAGCCATAGGTCACCCACTTGGCGCTAGCGGAGCTAGAATTACAGCCACCCTTCTTCACGAAATGAAGCGCAGAGCCAATGTGCAATATGGCCTTGCTACTATGTGCATAGGGGTAGGGCAAGGGATTGCTGTTATCTATGAAAAGTGCTAGTAATCAACTTTAGCTTAGTTTCTTTTTGAGGTAATGCTGAGCTAACAGGGCAAAGTATCAATAACAAGATACTTTGCCCTGTTTTTATTTTGGGTTTTTGGTTTTATGCCTAATATATTTTCCTGATTTATTGTTATTTTGCAGTTTGATTTTGAAATCAAGAAGTAGTACAATTTCTACCTACCACGCCAGATAATGTTTGCTAATAATTTACTACGAAAGCTATCTTCTTTATTGAATAAAGAGCTTTTGGCTATTGTTTTGGTTATACTAAGCTTTGATGTTGCTTCAGCTCAACAATCAGAAAAGCCAACCCCAGAACAGCTAAAGAATTTGGAAGAAATTATATCTGAAAGGAAAAAAGCCAATGAGGAATTTAAGCAGTGGCTTACACCTGAACGTATAAAAGAGTTAGGCTTGGTTCTAATTGCTGGATCTGATGCCCCAATTGATCCTGTAACAGGGGCTATGTTGGTGGGTTTAGATATTTTTGGCAAGCCGAAGTTTTATAAAACAACGAGTAATTTAGCTGCAGGTATTACTACTTCTACCAATAGAGTAATAGTAGGTGGCGATTTAAACTTGAACCTTACTGGTGCTGGAAGAGTAATTCACGAATGGGACGGCGGTCAAGTTCGTGCTACTCACCAAGAACTTACTGGTAGAGTAACGCAGTTAGATGGTGTTACAACTTTGAGTGATCATGCTACACACGTTGCTGGTACTATGATTGCCTCAGGTGTAGTGAACACAGCTAAAGGTATGGCTACCCAAGCTATACTTAGAGCAAGCGATTACAATAACGATATATCTGAAATAACCTCTGCTGCTAGTGGTGGTGCTAGAATTTCCAATCACTCATATGGTCAGCTTGGTGGCTGGGAAGGAAGTCGTTGGCACGGAACCCCTTCTGTAAGTGAAACGGACGATTATAAATTCGGTTTTTATGATACCGATGCCAGAGATTTAGATAGGATTGCTTTCAATTCACCTTTTTATCTTATGCTTTGGGCTGCTGGTAACGATAGGTCAGATAATCGTGTTACCAACCACCAAGTTAGAAATAGCAGTGGTAGTTGGGTGTCATCTACAGTTACTCGCGATAACGATGGTCCTTACGATTGTATTTTACCAGCCCAAACGGCCAAGAACATATTAACTATTGGTGCAATAAATTCGGTAGCAGCTAATCAGCATACAATTGTAAACAGAATTACAATGAGCGCATTCTCTAGCTGGGGTCCTACAGACGATGGTAGAATTAAACCTGATTTAGTTGCTCAAGGTACAAGTGTTTATTCTTCTACTAGTGGTAGTAATACAACGTATGAAACCCAGCAAGGTACTTCAATGGCAACACCTAACGCTACTGGTTCTTTGGCATTAATGCAGGATTATTTCAGGCAAATCAAGAATAGGGAGGTGCTTTCTGCTACCTTGAAGGCTTATGCTATTAATACAGCCTATGAAGCAGGTACGTCAACAGGTCCTGATTATAGCTTTGGTTGGGGATTATTGAATACTGCTGGTATTGCAATAGCCATGCAAAATGATGGTACTACAAGTAGGTTGTTTGAAAACAGACTGATTCAAGGACAAACTTATACCACAACCTTTAACACTACAGGTACTAACATACCTAAACTAACAATGGTGTGGACAGATCCTGAAGCTACAGTTTGGGTGGCAAGTGGTGCATTGCTCAATAATAGAATTCCAAAACTGGTGAACGATTTAGATGTTCGCCTCATTTCGCCATCAGGAACTAGGTATCAGCCTTGGGTATTGGATCCGGCTACTCCTACAGCTGCAGCAACCCGTGGCGATAACATTCGTGATAATGTAGAGCAGGTAATAGGCATTGCTGAGCCTGGTCAGTGGACTATTGAAGTAACCCATAAAGGTACTTTACGCAATAATGGTCAGAATTATTCAATTGTATTAACAGGTGCGAGCCTTACAGGTTGCCCTCAAGTTCCAACTATCTTCGCTAATGGTCCTACAAGTATTTGCCAAGGTAGTGGAGTAACATTGGTAGGTCCTACAGGTACTGGCCTAGGTTATATCTGGAGTAATGGCGCTACAACCAAAGATATAGTAGCAACTCAATCTGGAAGTTATACATTAAGAACATTTGCAAATAACTGTACTACCGATGCTTCTAATGCAGTTGCAATTACAATTTCAAATACTCCGCCTCCTGCCAGACCAGTAATTTCAGCAAGTGGACCAACCACATTTAATATAGGAGGTTCTGTAACGCTATCTGCGCCTACAGGTTTTAATTATATATGGAGTAATGGAGCAACTACCAGAACAATAAACGTTACTACAACAGGTACTTATACAGTGCGTACTATTTCAAGTGGCTGTTCTAGTGAGGTAAGTTTGCCTACTAACGTAGTAGTACAAGGTGGCGTATGTTCAGGCCAGGTCACCTTATCGGCATCATCTGGAACTATAACCGATGGACCTGGCATATATGTATCAAATGCATCTTGCTCTTGGTTAATCAATGGGGTTCCAAATAGTACTTTCAGGTTTAGCTTCTCAGCCTTTGCAACTGAACGTAGTTACGATTTTGTTAGAATATATAATGGTACTAGTGCATCTGGAACATTGGTAGGTGCATATAGCGGTACCGCAATTCCAGCTGCTATTGAATTTGTTGGCACCAATGCTTTTGTATCGTTTACTACAGACGGAACCACTCAATCTGAAGGGTTTGTGCTTAACTATACCTATATCCGTCCTTGTACACCACCTGCTACACCAGAAATATCGGCGCTTGGTACAATACCAGTTCCTTTTGGGAGTAGTGTAACCTTGCAACCCAATGTGCCAAGTGGAGAAGGTTATAATTACTTATGGAGCAATGGGGCTACCACCAGAACTATCGACGTAAATGTTGCAGGTACTTATACTTGTAGCGTTATAAGAAACAGCTGTACGAGCTTAGTTAGTAACCCATTAACAGTGCAGTTTAGTGCTGCACCAGCTTGTACTGGTTTAACCTTGTTACAAGCTAATAGTGGTGTTATTACAGATGGTTTTAACAACTATACTAATAATATGGATTGCAGATGGAGCATATCAAGATCTTCGCCTGGTGTGTTTAGGTTTAACTTTTTACAGTTAATTACAGAATCTGGTTATGACGAAGTTATCATTTATAATGGTGTTAACGATATTACTGGAGTCCAAATTGGAAGGTACTCAGGAAGCACTTTACCAGCCGAAGTTACCTTTGCCGGAACCAATGCTTATGTTGCCTTCATAACCGATGGATCCCAAACTTTTTCAGGGTTTAACTTAGCCTACTCTTTTAGGCCTAATGCATGCGATAGTGTAACTCCTCCTGTTTTAGCTGGCTCTAATACACAAACAATTTGTGTTGGTGGTTCAACAGTATTACGTGGACCTGCCGGATTGAATTATTTCTGGAGTAATGGCGAAACCCAACAAAACTTAACAGTTACTAATCCAGGTACTTATACTTTACGCAGTATTAGTGGTCAATGTACTAGTAACGCATCGGCACCAATTGAAATAACTTTGGTTGATCAGTTACCAACACCGTTTATTGTTGCATCAGGAAATACTACTATTTGCGATGGGCTTTCAGTAACTTTAGAGGGTCCGGCAGGTTATAACTACATATGGAGTAATGGCGATACCTCTCAAACTACTACAATTAGAAACGCGGGCGATTATTCATTAAGGGTGCGAAGTGGAAGCTGTACTAGCGAAGTTTCTAGTTCGATTTTAGTTACTATTTTACCTGCACCTGCACAACCATCAATCAGTTATATTGGTTGGGATACCCTTGATGCCGGAGTTACAGCCAATAGTTACATTTGGAATTATAACAATAACTTGATTAGCGGCTCTGGAAGAAGAATTGCAGTAAGAGGTCCGGGAACTTATGTAGTAACAGGAATTGGTAATAGGTCTTGCAGAAGTCAACTATCAGCACCTTTTGTAGTTAACACAACTCCATCACCTAAACAATTAGGTATATCAGTTTATCCGAACCCCGCTAGCAAGCAAGTGAGCATTTCAGCAGGTTTCAATACTATTAAATCAGTAGCTTTTTATAGCACTGATGGAAAGTTGCTTCTTGTTCAATCGGTTTCAGGAAATAGTACAACTTTGGATTTGCCATTTAAAGCTGGTGTTTATTTGGTTTCCATTGAAACCAATGTAGGAAAGGCTTTTGAGCGATTGATAATTCAATAGCAATTCAAACGTATTAACTTAAGAGGTCTTCGGTTTTGAAGGCCTCTTTTTGTGTTAAACCTTTATAAAATTTTGTTTAAATGCTTGCTTGCAAATAAATTATACATAAATTAGAGGTTGAAATAATATTTAATAAAGCACTCATTGTTTACTTATGAATTTTACATCTACTCCCCAAAATCAAGTGCAACGAAAAAAACAACGGTTTTTAGCCGGCTTGTTAGTTTTTGGATTATTTCTAATTTCTATCCAAGCACAAGCGCAACAGTGTACCGGTAATGTTACACTCACCTCTAACTCAGGTACCATTACAGATGGTACTGGTAACTATCAAAACAACCAACGATGTACTTGGCTTGTGCAACCAACTGGTGCTCAGGAGTTTTTTATCTCGTTTTCTCAGTTTTTGATTAATACTAACGATACCTTATTTATATATAACGGTACAGATAGCACAGGAACTTTAGTAGGTCGTTTTAATGGTTTTGTTGCTCCTGTAGCTAGAAACCTTGTAGGCAGTGCTCTATATGTAAGATTCAAAACTAACGCTAATGGTGTTTTGCCAGGTTTTAGTTTAGACTACGAAGCTAGTAGCTGCTCAACACCTGCTATAACGGCAAGTGGTTCATTGGCAATTCCAGCAGGACAGTCTATTACTTTAAGTGCGCCTGCAGGTGCAGAAAGATACATTTGGAGTAATGGCGATTCTGTTCAATCAATAACAGTAGGGGCAGCAGGAACATTTACTTTACGCACAGTAACTGCTGGTTGTACTTCATTAGTGAGTGCTCCTGTAACTACAACTGTAACCACTTGTTCTGGTAATTTAACCCTAACCAGCCCTAATGGTGCAATTACTGATGGGCTAGGCAATTATTCGAATAACAATAATTGTACATGGCTTATTCAAAGCCCTGGCGCCACTTCCTATCGATTAACATTTACCCAGTTTACAATCAATAGTAATGATACACTGAAAATTTATAATGGTACCGATACTACTGGAACCCTAGTAGGTAGGTATACTGGAGTAAACAATCCTGGTGCCATAGTCATAAATGGAACTTCAGTATTTGTAAAGTTCAGAACTAATGCCGCAGGCGTAGGTGCTGGTTTTGCCATGGCATATAATTCAAGTGCTTGCCCTGCTCCTGTTATCACTTCAAGTGGTCCTCTTGCAATACCAGCAGGACAAAGTATAACTTTAACTACTACCCAAGTTGCCGACCGATACCTATGGAGTAACGGTGATACCACCCAAAGTACAACTGTTCAAGCAGCAGGAACTTATACGCTAAGAACAGTAACGGCAGGTTGTACGAGCCTAATAAGTAATGCCCTTGTAACAACCTTAGTAAGTTGTGCAGGTAACGTTGTATTAAACTCTGTTTCTGGAACTATTTCAGATGGTCCTGGTCAGTACGATAATAATAGTAACTGTACTTGGTTAATTCAGCCTACTGGTGCTACTTCTATTACTTTGACTTTCACAGGCAATTTTAACCTTGAGGCCAATAACGATTTACTACGTATTTACAGAGGTACCGATACCACTGGTACATTAGTTGCTACTTTAACAGGTACTGCAACACCACAAAGTGTTAGTGTATTAGGCGGTGCAATGTTTGTAAGGTTAACTACCAATGGTTCTGTAACAAGGGCTGGTTTTGCGGCTAATTATAATATTACCACTTGTTTAATACCAAATACCCCAATAATAAGTGCTACAAATGGCGGATCTATTAGAAATGGTGTGCCAGTTGTTTTATCTATTCCTGAGCAAATCAATGCTCGTTACCTATGGAGCAATGGCGATACTACTAATAGTATAACTGTAAGCGCGGCTGGTAGTTTTAGTGTTAGAGTAATTATTGCTGGTTGTACAAGTTTGGTAAGCAACATAGTGGCAGTAACTGTTCAAACTGGTTGCAACGGACTTACAATATTAAATACAGCAACGGGTTCATTTTCGGATGGACCAGGGAATTATCAAAATAATGCTAATTGTAAGTTTTTAGTGCAGGTGCCTAGTGCTACTTTTATAAGATTAACATTTACAGAATTTAATCTTGAAGCAGGCTGGGATTTTTTAGAAATATTCCAAGGATCCGATTCAACAGGTGTTTCATTAGGCAGATTTAGCGGTACAGTAATTCCTGGTCCTATTCAAGTTCAAGGAAGTTCAGCATTTGTAAAGTTTACAAGTGATGGTTCTCAAACACCAGCTGGCTGGGTAATAAATTATATTAGTGGAAACTGCGTTATACCTGCTGCACCATCCATTACACCTACAGATACTATAAACCTAATCACCGTACCAAGTAGAGTTTTAACTTCGTCGGAGGCTCCTGCAGGTATGCGCTATCTTTGGAGTACTGGCGATACAACACGTAGTATTACAGTAACTTCATTAGGAAATTATTCGGTTAGAATAGTTAATGGAGTATGTACAAGCAATGTAAGTAATATAGTAGTGGCTACTTTAAACGTACCACAATGTTCGGGAAATACTACCCTTACATCTTTAACAGGTACTATAACTGATGGGCAAGGTGAACACTCTGATAATCAGCGTTGCGCATGGTTAATCAATCCAACGGGAGTTAATCAGCTTTATATTGATTTCATAGCTATGGATTTGGAGTCTTGCTGTGATGAAGTGGAAATTTATGATGGTCCAGATAGCACATCTACATTTATTGGAAGATATACAGGTCTAACTATTCCTCCTAGAATTTTATTATCGAGTGGTGTGGCATGGGTAAGGTTTACTACTGATCAAAGTGTAGTGAATGAAGGCTTTGCGTTAAATTATACTGGAGTTGTTTGTCCTAATGCGCCTGCCATTCCTACTATAACTGCCGATGGTCCAACTACGTTTAGAACTGGAGGAAGCGTAGTATTAAGAACTACTCCGTTAGCAGGTGTCTCATACTTATGGAGTAATGGTTCAACTGCCGATACTTTAAGAGCAACCACCACGGGTTTATATAGAGTTAGAGCCATTGCCAATGGTTGTACAAGTGCATTAAGTGCTCCAATAGGAGTATCGGTACTTACTGGTTGTAACGGTCTTACTACTTTAAGTACTGCTTCAGGTTCAATAACCGATGGACCTGGTAATTATGAAAATAATGCGAACTGCAAATTCCTAGTTCAGGTACCTGGTGCTACGTTTATTGATTTTAATTTTAGCGAATTTAATACGCAGGCTAACTCTGATATAATCCGTATTTACCAAGGAACCGATTCATTGGGTACTTTAGTAGGTACCTTCTCTGGAGCTGCTATTCCTTCTGGAGTTACAGTAGCTGGTGGTTCAGCATTTGTGCAATTTATTTCTAATGGAGTTACAGTAAACACTGGTTATGTTCTGAACTATGTTTCAGGCAATTGTGTGTTACCAGCAACGCCAACCATTACTGCAAGCGGCCCTCTTGAACTGCCTGTTACTGGTGGTAGTGTAACGCTTTCTGCCGATCAGGTTACAGGAGCAAGGTATCTATGGAGTACTGGCGATACAACTAGAACAATTACAGTTAATGGTGCAGGAACTTATTCAGTAAGAACTATTGTAAATGGTTGTTCAAGTGCTATTAGCCAAGGTGTTGTTATTACGGTACCTCAGTGTAATGGAAATTATACTGCAACTGCATTAACAGGCACTATAACGGAAGGACAAGGTATTTATTCTGATAGACAGCGTTGTTCATGGTTAATTAACCCAACAGGTGCAAACGTACTTACTTTACAATTCCTAGCCATTAACATGGAAAGTTGTTGCGACTTTGTAGATATTTTTGATGGTCCTGATAGTACTTTTACTCGAATAGGTAGGTTTACTGGAACAACAATACCTCCGCGAATTGAAGTTCCAGGTGGTATTGCATGGGTAAGGTTTACAACAGATCCAAGTGTTACACTTGAAGGCTTTACCTTAAATTATACAGGTTCTATTTGTCCGGCTCCGCCAATTCCAGTATTAAACACCAACCGTTCACCAAACCTTTCTTATGGCGATACTGTAACCATTTCTGCACCTGATAGTGTTGGTTATGCTTACCTATGGAGCAATGGCGCTACAACATCGTCAATAAGGGTGGCAACGGCTGGTTCTTATTCAGTAAGAATTATTGCCAATGGGTGTACTACCAGAGCAAGTAACCCTGTTGTAGTAGGCGTAAGTAACTGTTCAGGATTTACTCGTTTAACTAGTGAAAGTGGTACGATAGGCGATGGTCCTGCGGTTTATGATAATAATATGAACTGCTCTTGGTTGTTGAACAGACCAGGTGCTACAAACATTAGAATTTCATTTAGTCAGTTTAATACTGAACAAGGCGCCGATTTAATTAGAATTTATCGTGGTGCGGATTCATTATCGCCTTTAGTAGCTACTTTTAGCGGTGCTAACATCCCTGCTGTGCTTAATGTTCCTAGCGATAATGTATTTATTCTATTTACAACCAATGGTACAGCAACTAGAGCAGGATTTACATTAAACTATGTGATTACAGGCGGTTGTTTGCCTCCGCCAACGCCTAGCATTACTGCTAATGGTCCTATTGAGTTTTGTGCGGGTGGTTCAGTAGTGCTTTCTGCACCTGCTGGGTACCAATCGTACTTATGGAGCAATGGTGCAACTACACAGTCTATTACTGTTACTGAACCTAATAACTATACTGTTAGGGTAACTGAAAATAGCTGCCAAAGTGCAAGTTCAGAGGCTATTACTGTTTCTTTAACTACAAACCCTGCTGGTCCTACTATCACTGCAAGTGGCTCGTTGGCAATTTGTGAGGGTAACACAGTTACACTATCGGTACCTGCTGCAAGTGGATATATTTGGAGCAATAATGCAACTACTCAAAGTATCACTGTTACTACGCCAGGTGTTTATTTTGTAAGGTCAATTAGTGGTACTTGTACTACCTTGCCTTCTAGACCAGTTCAGGTTACCTTAGCCACTCCACCTGCCAGACCAGCACTTGGCTATTACTTAAGAGATTCGTTAAGAGCCTCAGTAGTTGCTGCTCGTTACGAATGGAGATACCAAGGCAATATTATTGCGCCAACTACTCGTACTATCCGCATCATTGGCGATGGTTTGTATTCAGCTGTAGCAATAGATGCGCAAGGTTGTAGAAGTGCTATTAGCACAGAGTTCTTAGTTACTTCTCTGAAAACTGCTTTAGCTAATGATATTGTACTATATCCTAACCCAGCTTCTGATAGAATTACCATTGGAAGCAAAGGTTCTACTTTGAAATCGGTAGCGATAATTACCCTTGAAGGCAAGAAGGTAGTATCACAATCGGTTTCAGGTACTGAAGTTCAGTTACCAATTAACTTACCTGCTGGTGTATATATGGTAAATATCCAAACTAGTTTGGGTACCCACCATGAGCGTTTAGTAATCAAGTAAGGAATTGCATATTCAATGAAAGGGCGGCCAATGGTCGCCCTTTTTTATGCTTAAATTGCGGAGGATATGGAGCATATACTTTATACTATTGGCTATGGAAACAAAACTCTAAAGGAGTTAGTAAATACCCTCAAAGGTTTTGGTGTAACAGTAATTTATGATGTGCGGTCTATCCCAGCTAGCAGAAACAACCCTGCCTTTGATAGGATAAACTTAGTGCCTGAACTTCCTAAACTAGGGATGCGTTATTTCTTTGGTGGGGATAACATTGGAGGCAAACCAGCAAACAAGGCTTATTACGATACTGATGGTGTTTTAGATTATAGCCTTCTCCAACAATCAGAAGAATATAAAACAGCTATTCAAAGGCTTTGCGATGGCATAGTGAATCAACACCTAAAAGTTGCGCTCCTATGTGGCGAATACGATGCTGCTGAATGCCATAGAAGTAGGTTAATAGGCACTTTTATTAACGAACACTATTCTGGTATTGAAATTCAACATATAACAGGAAAGGGTGTATTAGAAAGTCAGCAATCTCTAATTGCTCGTTTGGAAGCTGCAAATCCTAATCCTTTATTTTCAGCAGGAGAACAACCATACTATATGTTTTCGCCAATGAAGCGATAGTTAGATTTTGCCTAAAAAAGAAAACAGCCGATAATGATTAGTTATCGGCTGATATTATTTCTAAATAATCCAGTTTAGCTGATTAAGCTCAAACTACGTTTGATAAACGAAGTTAAGCGTTCGCCATCTAGCTTGTTTAAGCTAAGTAAGGCTAAATCATACGCTTGCCAAACTGCATCTGCATTTGCTTCTTGGTTAGCTAAAAATTTGGTTGCCAATGGGTGATTGGTGTTTACTACTACTTTAGTGAAGTTGAAACCATTGCCACCAGCATTTGGCATCATGTGCGCAAACTGTCGGAACATTTCGTCTTCAACTACTTGTATCGGCATATCCGTAGGACTCATAGCTTCCGTAAGAACTTCGTTTTCGCCAAGGTTTAAAGTTGTACGAACACCATCTTTTAGCTTGGTTACTTCATCGTCAGATAAAATGCTTTCGATTTTAATTTCCTGTTCAATTAATTTATCGGCAGTAGCACTATCAACTGAACGGATAACTACGTTTTCAAGCTTCATTCCCAAGTGACGCACGAAGTAGTCATCTACTGGATTCTTTTCAAACTCTAGTACATCGTAACCTTTAGCCTTTGCATTAGAAACATAGAAGTCTTGTTTCTTAGGTTCGTTAGCATAAAGGAATACAACCTTATTGTTTTTATCGGTTTGAGCCGCTTGCACAAACTCAGTATATTCTGTGGTAGAGAAATACTTGCCTTCTGTGTTTTTAACTAGCAAAATATCTTTGGCTCTTTCTTCGAACTTAGGTTCGCTTATGTATCCGTATTTCACGAACAAGCCGATAGCCTCCCATTTCTTTTCGTAAGCTTCTCTGCTTTCTTTGAATAATTCATTCAATTTATCGGCCACCTTACGCATGATATAATCCGATAATTGCTTTACATTTTTATCGGCCTGTAGGTAGCTACGGCTTACATTCAATGGAATATCAGGCGAATCTATAACCCCGTGAAGGAGTGTCAAAAATTCAGGCATTACATCCTTTAATTCATCGGTAATGAACACTTGCTTGCTGTACAATTGTACTTTGTGCTTGTTCATTTCCATTTCGTTCTTCACTTTCGGGAAGTATAAAATACCCGTTAGGTTGAACGGATAATCTACATTCAAGTGAATCCAGAATAACGGCTCCTCAGCGTAAGGATATAAGGCCTGGTAGAAATCCAGATAATCCTTATCCTCTAAAGAACGAGGCGATTTGGTATAAAGTGGCTCGGTAGCATTAATATGCGTTTCGCCAATTTTAATTGGCAACGGCATAAAGCGGCAGTATTTCTTCAAGATACCTTCTAGGCGGTATTCATCTAAGAACTCCTCACTATCTGCTGCTACGTGCAAAATGATATCGGTACCACGTTCGGTTTTATCGGCAGCGGTAATTTCAAATTCTGTAGAACCATCGCAAATCCAACGGGCAGCAGGCTCGTCTTTATGGCTCTTGGTAATGATTTCAACCTGAGAAGCCACCATAAAGGCAGAGTAGAAACCAAGACCGAACTGACCAATAATTTGCTCTGTGGTTTGCTCTTTGTAGGTTTCTAAGAACTCCTTTGCGCCGCTGAAAGCAATTTGGTTAATGTACTTCTTTATTTCATCGGCGGTCATCCCTATTCCTTTATCGGAAATGGTGATGGTTTTAGCCTCTTTATCCAGTTTAACGGTAATTTCAAGGTCGCCCAGTTCGCCAGTGTATTCACCTAAACCGCTGAGCGATTTAATTTTCTGACTAGCATCGGTGGCATTAGACACCAATTCACGCAAGAAAATCTCGTGATCCGAATAGAGGAACTTCTTGATAATGGGGAAAATATTTTCGGTATGGATGGAAATACTTCCTTTTTCGGTGGTAACCATAATGTTAAAAAGCCTTTTATTGATACTATAAGTGGCATAACAAACCACGTTCCATAGGGCATTGGTTGACAAGTTGGCAGTTTGGGGAAAAGGGATTTTAATGGTATATCAAATCTTTCCTGCCCTAAATCCGTTATACCTATATACTCCGTATATATGCTGTTATGGAAACAACAATAAACTTTACTAAACGCTCCGTGTTTGTTTTATATATCCTCTTTGCTGCGCTTGGCACAGCTTTAGCAGGATGTACTACCAACACAAACTCTCAATTTGAACAAGTTAAAACAATGGACGAACAACCTAAGGCTGGCAGCGAAATAGCCACATTTGGTACGGGCTGTTTTTGGTGCACAGAGGCAGTTTTCCAATCCTTGAAAGGGGTATATAAGGTAGAATCTGGTTACAGCGGCGGTAAAACTGTTAACCCTACTTACAAAGAAGTTTGCGAGGGTACTACTGGTCACGCCGAGGTAGTGCAAATTACCTACGACCCTAAGGTGATTTCTTTTGCACAGTTAATGGAGGTCTTCTTTAAAACGCACGACCCTACCACATTGAACAGACAAGGTGCTGATGTGGGTACACAGTACCGCTCAGCTGTGTTTTATCACAACGAGGAACAACGCAAGTTCGCAGAAGAAATCAAGGCAAAACTGAATGCTGAAAAGGCTTATGATAGTCCTATCGTTACTGAAGTAACCGCATTTACTAAGTTTTATAAAGCCGAAGATTACCACCAAGATTATTACAACTTGAACGGTCAAGCCAACGGATATTGCCGCATGGTTATTCAGCCTAAACTGGAGAAGTTCAAGAAAGCATTTGGCGCCATGCTCAAGTAAAATTTAATCTGATTACTTATTCCTTACACTCCAAACTGGCGAAGGTGGTGGTCGGTATGTTTATACATAGCGATACTCCATTCTTCGCCAGTTAGTTTTCCGAATATATCGTGCTTACGTGTTGCAGCAACCGCAATGCCTTCAGAAGAAAATTGCTGTAAAAGTTGAATCAGTTTCGTTCTACCAGCTTCAAAGTCTGGTTCATTGACCACGATGTATTGCTTTGCAGTAGGACCGTTATGTCCGAAGTCTTTATTATTTAAAAGAGTGCCTTTAAGAAATGGACCCACTAACTTTAATAAAAACGGCGCCTTTATTTTTTCATTTCCTAAAGCAACATTAAACACTCTAATTTGGTGCTCTAGCATTTGATTTACCGACATTGTTCCCCATTTACGTTCAGTAATAGGTGAAAGTTGGTTGATACGCTCAATAAGTTGGTTTACTGTAGCTTGCTCGAAGATGGAAGGGTAGGGCATAGGAGTGAGGATTGTAGAATTTGGAATTATACTTTCGTAAATAACTAGACTTTTGACAAAGGCAAACGCGGATTTATTGCTATCTCACCACAACCTTCAAAACCTGCATCCCAGTTCTGCCTTCAGTCCTTAGCAAATACATTCCGGCTTTAGGTTTTTGAAGCAAGGTAACTTCATTCTCTTGTACGTGGGTGGTACTTACCACCTTGCCTTGTAAGTCCAACAAAGTGGCGGAGGTTATTGCGGCTCCAGTTACATACAATACATTCCCTGAAAGGGGATTTGGATAAACCTGTAATGTAGGTTTTTGTATTGTAGAGCTTGTGCTTGATGGATTTTGGAATTTCCCAAACTCCGCTCTAATCATAGGAACGCCTTGCGCGCCAGTAAAGCGGGTCCAATAACCATCGCGGTTAAACCAGAAGCGACTGCTATCGGCATAATTCAAATCAAAGCCTACACGTACTTCGTTTTCTACGTTTGAGATTTGCTGCCAACCTACAAAGAATTTACCCTGATTTATGCGTACTGGTCTGGGTAAGGTGAACTTTGAAAAACCTTGCAATTGGTTGGTGAACTCCACAATCTCAGAACTCTGATATACAATACTATCTCTATCAGTTGGGGAGCTACCTATACGTTGCCATACCCTTAGCAAGAAACTTACTGGGGTGGTTATATTCGGTATTGGTCTAATAGGCGGAAAGTACATAGATACCGCTGTCATAGTATCGGCTTCAAAGGCATCGAACTCTACTGCGCCTCTGGCTGCTGGTCCTTGAACGAAAAGGACCGCCTCGGCATTACCATCGTCGTAGGCGTATTGGTTATCTATGTTGTAGGTGGTACTAATGGTATCGTTTGTAGTGATAGCGTTTTGAGTGCCTTGTGCGGTTAATGCGTATTGTACCACAATACTTTTGGTGCTATCTGGAAGGGTATCTAATCGTGGGTAGGAAGAGCGTAATGCGGTTACATTAACCACTTTTACATTATTCGGCGGACTAAAAAATGAACCTTCAATGGTAGTAGGGTCTACCAAACCAACGAGCCTGTTTTGTGGTTGGGCTATGAACCTTATGCTTGGTACAAACGTAATAGGCAATAACGGTTCTGGACGGTTATTACGTGCTTCTGCAAAAAGTGTATCTCTTAGTAATTGGCTGTAGCCTGCCTGAAACTGCGCTCTTGGTAACTGGGTGTATTTCTTAAACAGGGGCGATATTGGGCTTGTATATGTAATATCTGAAAGCGTATCGAAGTTGTTTTCTAGTCGGTGAAGTTGAACGTAGTCTAAGTTCCAAGTATCGAACCAACCGTTACGCTGACCAAAATTGATGAATCGGAATTGGAAGGAATTGGTAATAAAAGTATCAGGAACTTCTATAAAAACGCGGTAAAATGAATCGACCCGTACCTCGTCTATTCCCTTCTGCCTTAGGATATTATACCAATTACTATCGGCTGCGATGTTCTTATTGAACTGCACAAGCATAAAGCTATTGGTATCGGCAATGGTAGTGACCGACCTACTGCCAGGCTGCAAACTAAAACGCAATTCTGCAAAATCTCCTGGACGTAAACCTCCTCTTAAATCAATCATTCTTGAGGTAAGCGTATCGCAATAGCCTTTCACCGCAAGCGTATCAGAGTAGGGGAGTCCGTTTGCCTTCATCCCATCGAAAGTGGCAATGTTAACGCTAGGCTGTTTAATGCCAAAGCTATTATTAATATACACGCCACTGCCTAGCAACCATTTATTAGTATCTGGTGAAGAGCCCACGGTAACAGAAAAATCGTCGAAGAAGCCTAAGCGAGGCAACATTGGGATTACCCTATTAGTACGCTGGCTTGATGCCGACCTGCTTACCGCATTGTTTCTTTGCTGTATTTGGCTATTCTTATATAGGAATGGGTTCCAGTTTAATCCCTCAATTACTACTTGCGCACTCGCATTTTGGCTGCTGAAAAAGCAAGCAGCAAACAAGAAGACAGCAAGAAATAAATAGCGAAAATTCATTGGTAATTAATTAGCTGGGTCTCCAATATCTGCGCCTGCCTTAGGGTCAGGACCAGATACCCAAACATCAATAACTGAACCTGCCCTTATTTTATTGCCTGGTTCTGGCTTTTGTTTGATGATAGTGCCAGGAGTATCGGGAGCATTAGGGTCGTAAATGATAACCCCGAACTGCAATCCTGTACCAGCTACATTAATATCAGCTTCATCAAAAGTAAGTCCCTTCAAATCTGGCACGTCAAATTCTTGCTGACCAAGTCCATCGGCCACTACCAAATCAACCTTGCTGCCTTTAGGAATGTCAACTCCTTCAGCAATTGGTTGACCATTGAAGATTTGTTTCAATACCGCATTTTGCTGAATATCAGGTTCATAATCTACCTTGCCAAGACGTAAACCAGCATTTTCTAACTCCGTTTGCGCATTTACCAATGATCTCCCCACCAGTTTAGGCATTTTTACAATAGGTGGCTTCAGGCTATAAATGGAGATAAATATTTTCCTGCCCTTTTTTACTTTACCATCCGCATAAGGGAATTGAGCACTCACGGTGAGTGGTTTAGCATCAGGTTTGTAAACGCTATCTTCAATTACATAGTCAAGGTCGCGTTCGTTCAAGTAGGTTTCTACTTCGCTAATACTCATCCCAATCAGATTAGGCACCGTAACGGTTTGGTTATGATTGGTAGTAAACGGCAGGTAGATATAGAAAAATCCAAGCAAAAGAATTAAGCCAATACACAACACCAAGAAGAAGTGAAGTACAACATCTCTTTTGGTTTCGGCTTTAAAGCTAATTTTCATAAGGAATAGCGGGGTGAACCTTTAATTCAGGTGCTAAATTAAGCAAAGTATTTTCTATTGCCTTGCTTTCTGAAAGGCTTGTTGTTCCATATAGGACTGAAGAATGATTACAGCAGCTACAGAATCGACCAACGACTTATCCGCACGTTGCTTTTTGGAAGCACCTCCAGCAATTAAAGTTTGCTGAGCAATGCTCGAAGTAAACCGCTCATCTATCTGAATAATAGGTATTTGCGGATATTTTGCTGCAATTTTTCTGATAAAGCCAACTACGTGCTGTGCGTTCTGACTTGGGTTACCATCTAATTGACGAGGCATACCAATTACTATTTTGGCAACCTCTTCAGTTAGTAAATAGGTTGCTAAAAATTGTTCTAAATCTTTGGTATGCACCGTAGTAAGTGCGTTGGCAACAAGTTGTAAGGTATCAGTTACGGCTATGCCGCAACGTTTTGTTCCGTAATCAATGGCCAACAATCGGGGCATTCACTTCTATTTAGGTAAGGCAGAAAATTAAGCGTGAGAAGGCAAAGCTTCTTTCACGGCTTTTTCCAACTCTAATGCTTTAGGTAGCAATATATGGTTTTCTATGGCGGCGTGGGCCCTTAATTCTTTTTCAAAGGCTTTAAGTTCTTGGAAAAGCACTTTTATACCCAATAAACTTTCATTAGTATATTGATAGTCAGAAGTTAGCTTTCTAATGCTACCCATTTCATCGTCGTGTCCTTCGTGTTCATCGTGAAGGGCAGCAATGCTAATTTTATCGTGCTTAATACCGAACTTTAACAACGGTTCAGGCTTACCATCTTTGGCAGCTTCTAAGGCCAAAACATAAGTAAACAAGGTATCTTCCTCGTGGTAAATATGCTTGATAAAATCTTCAGCAAATAGAGGGAATACAAAACTTAAATCAGCAATCGGACCTTCTTGAACCGAAGCACTTATTTGTTTTACAAGGGTACCCATATAAGGCAACTTGTACTTTATAAACAAATGGTGCGCGTGTTTTAAATACTCAATCACCAAACTTAGTGGCTGACCAGCCAACTTAGGCTGCTCCAAATCCAGATACTTAGAAGAATCTAAGAAGTTTTTTTCTAAGGTGGCGATATCTATACCCTTTATGGCAGATAGCTTTTCGATAGTAACTGATTCATAATCGGCATATTCAATGCCTAAATAGTGCAATGCCTGAGCAAAAAAGGCATTATCGGTTACTAGTTCAGAAATGGTACGTTGTTGAAAGGTATGCATAAGGCGGTGCCTGAATAAGCGGAATGGTTTACCCTACAAATATAAGTATAGAGTAATGTCAAATGTTATGAGAAATATCAGGTGGGGTTATTCTTCCCACTTCAATACTTCTACACCAATAGCATACGCTACCGTTTTCTTTTTGTTGCCCTTGTACACCCTAAATTTATTGATAGCTCTGCCAATGTTAAGCTTCTTCCAAGTTTTGCCGCCATCTGCTGTTTCGTAGATGGTTTTTGTGGTGCCCACCCAGCCTTTTTGCTCATCAATAAATCCGATACCGTACTGGTTCAAACTGAAATCAGTATCTAAAGGAACTTCTTTCCAAGTTTCGCCAGCATCGGTAGTTTTGATAATGTATCGTGCTTTTATAGAAGTATCTGGATTATAGTTTTGGATGCTCACATAGCCTACATTTTTGGTTGGGAAACTTGCCTTCCAAGTCATTTCATAGATGCCTTTGCTTTCGTAAACCTTCTTCCAAGTATTACCGCCGTCAATAGTTTTGAGCACAACAGCGTGGGCCTCGGTTACATCGGCATTGCTGCCTGCGCAAATAAAGCCCACTTTTTCAGAGGTGAAAACGATATCGAATATCATTTGGCATTGGTCGCCCAAGTTTTTGCTCATCCAAGTATTGCCGCCATCGGTACTGCGGAGGTAATAAGCAGGTGAACCCACTCTGCCGGCTGCGTGCCAAATTTGTTTGTTATCTAGTTTGCCGTGGTTCACGAAAGGAGCATTTTGTATCCATATCGCGCACAAACCTTTGGGCATATTACCTATTACATTAGCGGGCGACCAACTTCTGCCGCCATCGGTAGTGCGGTAAAGCGGAATAGTATCAGATACATTAGGGAAATAATCGGTACCTACATTTCCTGCAAACCCATTCAGGCTATCGGCAAAGCCAAGGCATCGCCAAAAGGTACCTGGCTTATCTGAGCGAAGTTCCCAAGTAGTTCCGCCATTGGTAGTAGCGTAAAATTTACCTTGTCCGTTAGCATAAAATCCTGTTTCTGCATTTACAAAACAGATATCGTCTTGCTTGCCAGGATAAGGTTTAGTGGTCAGTTTTTGCCAAGTACCTTGTTGGGCAAAGGAAAAGGTTGAAACGAGTATGAATAAAAGTGTAAAGATGGCTTTCATAGAAAATGTGTTTAGAGGTAGCTATTTAAAAGTCAAGGTTCTGAATTGCAAGTATTTTATTATGAGTGGATTGGAATAGGGATTTGAGGTGGATGATTTTGTGGATAATCGGGTATTCGTTTAAGCACATTAACTTGATTTCGTTCCCCCTTTTTCCTTACCTTGCCCATAAAAAACAATGCCTTTAATACTCCCTGTAAAAGATACCTCGCCTGAGTTTGGGCGTTTTTGTTGGTTAGCGCCTAATGCCACCATTGTTGGCGATGTGGTGCTAGGCGAACATTGCTCGGTTTGGTTTAATGCCGTTATCCGTGGCGATGTGAACAAGATTAGGATTGGCAACTATACTAATATTCAGGACGGGGCAGTTATTCACTGCACTTACCAGAAAACAGAAACCACCATTGGCAACCACGTAAGTATCGCCCATAATGCCATTGTGCACGGTTGCACCATTGGTAATGAGGTGCTTATTGGGATGGGTGCGATTGTAATGGATAATGCAGTGGTCCAAGACCGTGTAATTATTGCTGCGGGTGCCATTGTTACCCAAGGAATGGTATGTGAAACTGGTTTTATTTATGCTGGTGCTCCCGCCAAGAAGTTAAAGCCACTTACCGATGAACACGCGGAGGTATTTATGCGCACGGCCAATAACTACGTGGAATATAGCAAGTGGTTCCCTCAGTCTCCTGCTGATGAGAGCATTTTGCCTGATCCTATTTAATTGCTGCTATGCGTTTAAAGCACTTTACTTTACAGTTTGGTTTGCCCCTTTTCAAGGCCTTGGCCGATGAAAGCAGGCTCCGTATTCTGTTCCTGATTTGGAAGCAACAGCAAATGTGCACTTCAGATTTGGAGCTGATATTGGACTTTACCCAAACCAAAACCAATCGACATTTAACCTACCTAAAGAATAGCGGTCTGATTACTGGGAAGAGAACCGACCAATACATTTTCTTTACCATTAATGAAGAATATGCCGATGTACTGCAGCAAGTGCTCCACTATTTAGAAAAAGACCCTCAGTTATTAGCCGATAGAGAAACTTTCCGTATCTTGTTTTCTAATAGGGAGTTAGCCCTCAATAAGATAGGACAAAA
>JAIYDB010000098.1 GCA_027487695.1 Cytophagaceae bacterium
TGCCCCAATAAATGTTGTAATTAATCCATTACCATCTACCCCTACCATTTCAGGAGCAACTTCAATTTGTTCTGGTAGTTCTACAACTTTAACTACCACTAGAACACTTGGCACTAACGAAGCTTTCTTATGGAGCGATAACTCTAGTGCGAGCACACTTTCAGTTTCAGCTGCTGGTACTTATTCATTAAGAATTAGAAATACAGCTACAGGTTGTACTTCAGCTGCAAGCACTAGTATTGTGGTAGCAGTTAATACAGTAACTACACCAACTATTTCTGGTACAACTTCAATTTGTACTGGTAGTACTACCACATTAACCGCAAGCGCAGCTTCTGGTTACTTATGGAGCACTGGTGCTACCACTCAAACAATTACTGTAAGCACATCTGGTAGTTATACTGTACAAGCGATTGCTTCTGGTTGTACCTCATCAACTTCTACTCCAGCAGTAGTTGTAGTAAACGCAATTCCATCAGCACCAGTAATTACCGGAACTAACTATTTCTGTTCAGGTGGTTCTACCGTGCTTACTTCTACCATTACCACAGGTTCTTATTTATGGAACACAGGTGCTACTACCCGAAGTATCACTGTTACAGCTGCTGGCGATTATAATGTACGTGTGATTACTAATGGTTGTACTTCTGCAGTTTCAAGCAATTATACGATTACTAGTTTAGCTAATGGTACTTGGTTAGGAAATACTACTAGCTGGACTACAGGCTCTAACTGGTGTGGCGGTAATGCACCTGGAACAGGTACCGACGTTACTATTACTAGCATTGGACTTATGCCTGTATTAACTGGAACTAGTGCAACATGTCGTAACTTAACCATTGCTGAAGGCAGAACGCTTGCCCTTGCAAGTGGTGTACGTTTCACCTTAAGAGGAAATCTATCTGGCTTAGGTAATATTGTTGGAGTTAGTGGTTCTATACTTAGGCTTAGAGGCAATGCCAATCAAACTATACCACGTGTAATTGTAGGTACCCTTGTTATGGAAAATAACAACCCCAATTTAACGCTAAATTTATCTGGAAATGTAACCGTATTAGATGGTGTTACATTAACTGATGGTATCATTAACACAGGGTCGCACTACCTAATCTTAGCAAATACTGCGTCAAACCCAACAGAAATTGCTGCGTCTTACATTGTTGGTAACGTACGTACTCCAGCCAGAAATGTAGGCACAGGTGCTATTACAATGCTTGGTTTAACAATTGCTGCTGGTACAGATAACCTTGATACTGTTATGATAGAGAGAACGGAAACTCCTGCTGTTTTTGGAAGTAACCAAGGTATAAGACACGTTTGGAAAATACGTGCTGGTAATCAGCCAGTAAATGGCCGCCAAGTAACCTTATCTTGGAGTGCTAGAGCAGATAATGGTAAAAACCTTACTGCCTTACAAGTATATCGCAGACCTGATATTGGTGGCGAATGGATAAGAGTAGGTGGCATACAAAATGGTTCTACAAGAAGCTTAACCGTAACTACCAATAGCTTCTCAGATTGGACAGCGTCAGATGCAAGTTCACCTTTACCAGTTACTTGGTCAAGCTTTACCGGTACCCAAACTCAGTTTGGCAACCAATTAAACTGGACAACATCTAGCGAATTAAATAACCAAGGTTTCTCTATTGAGCGCAGTACAGATGGCAGAAACTTTACTAAAATTGGATTTGTACAAGGCTATGGTACTACTAATGCTAAGCAACACTACCAATTTACCGATAGACAGGTTTCAGAAGGTTACTATCGTTTACAACAATTAGATTTCGACGGTAAAACTGCTTATTCTACCACCATTAAGGTAGGAGATAGTGAACTAGGAGTTGCCTTAGAAGTATATCCTAATCCAGCAACTGATAAAGTTACCGTGAAAACTAAAGGTACCGGCACCATTGAAATTGTAAGTTTGGTAGGCCAGGTAGTTATTAGCGAACTTGCTGCTGAAACCAATGAAATCAATATTTCTAAACTTGCAAAAGGAGTTTACACAGTAAGGTTAAATGGAGCTAGTCAAAAATTGGTAGTAAGGTAGTATTCCTTATACTCTTGTAGCATTAATAAAAGGCAACTCAACTTTTATTAATCTATTCACAAAAAAATACAGTTTCTAGATAGGCAGGAAAAGATAGCTTTTCCTGCCTATCTGTTTTTTGGGCATCAAAATATATTCGGCATTCCTTATATTGGGCTTTTAAAAATTACCATTGGTTAAACCTCGTTTTTACCTCTCGCTTCATCGAATTTTATATGAGTACTGCCCAACTATCTGATAGAATAAACGCTTTGTCTGAATCGCAAACTATTGCTATGGCGAAAAAAGCCAAAGACTTAGCCGCTCAAGGTTTCAATGTAATTAACTTAAGCCTTGGCGAACCAGATTTTGGCACTCCTCAATTCATTAAAGATGCTGCAAAAATTGCCTTAGATGAAGGTTATACCCATTACTCCCCTATTAGCGGCTATCCTGAATTACGCGCAGCGCTTGCCAAAAAACTAAGAGAGGAAAACAACCTCCCTTGGAAAGCAGAAAATGTGGTAGTAAGCACTGGTGCCAAGCAAAGCATAGCCAACGTGGTGCTATGTTTGATAAATCCTGGCGATGAGGTGGTAGTACTAAGTCCGTATTGGGTAAGTTATTTAGAGTTGGTTAAACTAGCGGAAGGCAACCCAGTTATGGTGGCCGGAACTATTGATAACGATTTCAAACCAACAGCAGCTGAAATTGAAAAGGCTATTACGCCAAAAACCAAGCTGTTGATGTTTTCATCGCCTTGCAATCCTACAGGTTCGGTTTTCAATAAAGCGGAGTTTGATGCTATTGTTGCTTTGTTAGAAAAGCACCCTAACATCTACGTCATTGCCGATGAAATTTATGAGTATATCAATTATGAAGGCAAGCACTTAAGTATAGGTAGCTATCCTTCTATTGCCGATAGAGTAATCACAGTAAACGGCTTTTCAAAGGGATTTGCTATGACAGGCTGGCGTTTAGGATACATTGGAGCTGCCAAATGGATTGCAGATGCTTGCGATAAAATGCAGGGACAGTTCACTTCTGGTACCAATTCCATTGCGCAACGTGCCGCTTTAGCTGCTATTGAAGGTAGCCGTGCCGATTGCGAAATGATGCTTACTGCTTTCAGAAAACGTAGAGATTTAGTGCTTTCCTTGGTAAAAGAGATCCCTGGAATAAAAGCAAATATTCCGGCAGGGGCATTTTATCTGTTTCCAGATGTTACCTCGTTCTTTGGGAAATCATATAACGGTACAGTAATTAATAACAGCTCAGATATCAGTATGTACTTATTGGCAGAAGCCTTAGTATCTACTGTTCCCGGCGATGCATTTGGCGATAATAATTGCATCCGTTTTAGCTTCGCCGCCTCAGAGGCCGATTTAGCAGAGGCCATGACGCGCATTAAATCTGCCTTAGCTAAGTTGCAATAATAAGTCGGTTTATTATCTCATGGTTAAAACCCAGCACCTTTCAGTAGCCAATGCAATAAACGCTGTGCTCATTGTATTAAGTGCTGTGGTGGCTTACTGGTTTCCGTTTGAGTTGTTCTTGTTTGCTTATGGGGTATTAGGTCCTATCCATTACTTTACAGAAATAAACTGGCTTCACCGTAAAGACTACTTCCTCCAAAAGACCGATAAGCAAATCTTTCTTTGGATAATGATAGGTGTAATGGTTTTATTCACCTGGTATAACCTAAGCTTTATTACTGGTTTTGATGGCAAAGCTTTTAGCGATTTTTTTAAGTCGTATAGCAAAGGGATCTTACTTAGCACGGTAGTGTTAGCCACCTTATTTGTTTGGAATAAACTCAATTCTGAACGTAGGGTATTGTACTTGGCCGCGTCAGTGGTTATTTTAATGGTAGTTCAAACTTGGGCCGTTTTTGGAACTATAGCCCTAATGTTGCCTACCTTAATCCATGTGAGTTTATTTACCTGGCTATTTATGGTACAAGGGGCTATTAAAAACCCGGCATGGCATAACTATGCAGTGGCTGGTATCTACCTTTTAGTTGGGATTGTACTGTTAGCAATACCTCCATTTTCCAAATCCATAAGTCAGTTTTTCCAAGCAAGTTGGACAGAAAGCCGTATGGAAGGTATAAATACTACAGCTCAAACGCTATTTGGAATCGATAAAAAGAATGCCGATGTATTCAGCAATTTAGGGATGCGGATTCAAGGTTTTATAGCCTTTGCCTATACTTACCATTACCTGAATTGGTTTAGCAAAGCAGAAATCATCAAATGGAATAAGAATCTCACTACCAGTCAAATAGTACTTATAATCTTCCTCAGTGTAGGTAGTATAGGGCTATATATCTATAGCTATTCAGTAGGGGTATTGGTACTTTTAGCAGTGAGTTTGTTGCATGTGCTATTAGAGCTTCCACTTAATATTTTGAGCATAAAACAGGTATTTGGCACCCTCAGAACTAGATTGAAATAGTACAATAATACCTTAGCAAAGTACTGTCATATTATTGGAAGTAATATAAGGCTATCTTTATCGTAACTAGAATGAACCATAACACAAAGTTCCGATGGATAGAAAACAGTTTATAACCTCAACAACCCTAGCAGGCTTAGCACTATGCCTAGGTGCCTGCAACGACGATGAGGGCAATGTAGTAGTACCTTCAAATGTTAACTTTACCCTAGATTTAACAGCAGCAAGTAACGCAGCCTTAAATAATACAGGTGGTTCCATAGTTAAAGATGGTGTAATAGTAATTGCCCTTGGCGGTGGCAACTATTCAGCCTTCCAAGCTGCTTGTCCGCACGCTGGTACTACAGTAAACTTTCAAGGTTCTGGCTTCCGTTGTCCAAACCACGGCGCCACATTCGATACTAATGGCAAGCGCACAGGCGGCCCAGCAAATTCAGATTTAAAACGCTTTACGGTAGTAGTTACAGGTACTAATCTTACTGTAACAGGCTAAAAAATATCTTCAGTTATTATTCAAACTCAATATTGCTATAGATACAATCTATAAGCGTATTGAGTTTTTTCATATTCAGTTGCTCAAACAAAAGCCTTGCACCCCTAATTCTATAAGGTAAATGCAAGCCTCATGGCATAAAATGAAAGTAACTGCCCACAAGTTTTCGTATTATTGTATTCTTAAAATACCAAGAAACCCTAATTAAATGAATATCCCAGCCAATTTAAAGTACTCAAAAGACCACGAGTGGATTAGAGTAGAAGAAGGCAATATTGCCTATGTAGGTATCAGCGATTATGCACAAGGCGAACTTGGCGATATCGTATTTGTAGATGTGAATACCGTAGGCGAAAGCATTGAAGCTCACGCTATTTTTGGTTCAGTAGAGGCTGTAAAAACTGTAAGCGATTTGTTTTTGCCAGTATCAGGTAAAATAGTTGAGCTGAATGCAAAACTTGATGGCGAGCCAGAATTAATCAACTCTGATCCTTATGGAGATGGCTGGATTGTTAAAATAGAACTATCTAATGTTGCAGAGCTAGACCAACTTATGGATAGCGAGGCTTACAATAGCCTAATAGGCAACTAATTAGCTTACATTTCATATTAAAAGTTTGTTAATAGCCTTTTGTACTCAAAAGGTAATGTTACCTTTGTACTGTTATTCTGATTACTTAAGGGCAGAAATTTTCTGCCCTTAGCATAATCTGAAGCTATAAAATGGAAATAAAAACTTTTACTATCGAGGGAGTGGTGGAATTAACCCCCCGTGTTTTTCCTGACGATAGAGGATACTTCTTTGAAAGCTACAACAATGAAACTTTTAATAGTTTAGGTTTAAGCTTTCCTTTTCTTCAAGATAACCAAAGCTTTTCAAAGAAGGGAACTATAAGGGGTATGCATTATCAAGCACCTCCTGTTGCCCAAGGTAAACTAGTAAGAGTAATAACGGGCGTAGCACTTGATATAATAGTAGATATTAGAAAAGGCAGCCCAACATACGGCGAATTTATAACGGTAGAATTAAGCTCTGAAAAGCAAAACATGCTATATGTTCCTGTAGGCTTTGCGCATGGCTTTCAAGCCTTAACCGATTGCATTTTCTTTTATAAATGTACCAATATATACCACAAAGCAAGTGAAGGCGGTATTAGGTTTAACGACGATACCCTGAATTTGCCTTGGGATTATTCGGCTCCGCTTATTTCTGAGCGCGATGCCAATATGACTTCCTTCGCCGATTTTGATTCACCATTTACTTATGAAGGCAAATAGGTATTAATACTTAGGCAGACATATTTAACAATCAACAACTTAATCTGAATATGAGATTTATAATATCGGTAGCTTTTATTATTGCGCTGCTTTCATCACTAAGTTCTTGCCAGTATTACAAACAAGATATTTTAGTTCAAACCGATAGCTCCTATAACTGGAACAATGTAAAGCTAACCAAAGAAAATGCAGATAGAAACTACTTTATCAGGAAAAATGATTGGATAGAAATTCAAGTATTTACCAATAAAGGTGAACTTATACTAGATCCAAATGCCGATTTCTCCAGACAAGTAGCTGGCGGTATCATTTCAAACCAATTTTTAACACCGGGCTCATCAACTCTTGGTTCAGATAACACTGCGCAAAGAGGTAGGTATTTAGTAGGTACAGATGGCTATGCTGCTATACCTTTGATTGGTAAAGTGAAGCTAGATAGCTTAACCTATAGACAAGCCGATAGTATACTAGCTGTGAAATTTAGTGCCCAATACCAAGACCCATACATTATCACTAGATCAACCAACAGAAGAGTTTATTTCTTAGCAAGCCCTTCATTGTTAATTGGCGGCGGTGGTGGTTCTGTTGGCTTAAGCAAAGTAATACCATTGCAAAATGAAAACACTAATTTGCTTGAAATTATAGCCATCGCAGGCGGTATACCAGTATATGGAAATGCGGCTAAAATCAGAATTATCAGAGGCGATTTAAAAAAGCCTCAAGTGCAAGTTGTGGACCTTTCTTCAATTCAAGGTATGATAAAAGCAGACCTGAAAATTTTACCTGGCGATGTAATTATAGTTGAACCAGGCAGAAGGGTAGTACTTGATACCACCAGAGACTTACTACCGTTTTTCACGGCTGTAATTGGTGTAGCATCTTTACTTACTACTACAATTATCCTTTTAAGACAAAGCCGATAGTTATCTGTTACAAACAATTAATTATCTTAAATTATAATTTAAAATGCAAATACCTGGCAACTTAAGTACGCTTCCATCTTTAGGTCAAAATCAGAATAACAATGTAGACCTAACCGAAGAAGAAAGCAACTGGGGGAAAATAGATTTTGAACGTCTGTTACCCATTCTGAACAGAAGTTTGGGATGGATAATTTTGTTTATTCTGTTTTCTTTAGGGGCGGCATATTTATATCTGCGTTCAACCAGGCCAATTTTTGAATCGAATTCAATCTTAAAAATTGAAGAAAACAATAAAGCATCCCAGCTTTTAGGCGATATGGGTGGTGCCTATGGCTTCCCTCAGAAAGATGAAAGTAGGTTACAAGGCGAACTAGAACTACTAAAAAGTCCGATTATTTATAGCGCTGTAGCCGAAAGATTGCCACTAGATATTGAATTGAACAAATTCGGCAAATTCCTATTTGTGGAAATCTACAAAAACAAACCTTTCCTAATTAATTATGAAATGATTGGAGAAGGGGTTTATGATACCGAAATAGACCTTGAAATTTTATCTGAAACAGAATTCTCTATCAAATATAGAAAGGGAGCAGAAAACGTATCAAGCAAATTTAAGTTTGGGGAAACCTATAAAAACAAGCAAATCAAGTTTACAATTGAAAAAACCAAGTTCTTTAATAACCAAGAAGTAGGACAGAAGTACTTTTTCAAGATTTTAAGTAAAGGATCAATAATCAATTTCTTAGAGCGCAATCTTACTGCTAAAATAGGCAATGCATCCGCAAGCACTATTCAAATAAGTTTTAAAGATTATAGCCCAGATAAGGCACAGGCTATTGTAAACATGATTGATACGGTTTACAAAGAGCAAACCCTGGTTAAGAAAAACCAAGCAAATGAACAAACGCTACGCTTTATCGATAAGCAATTAGATAGTACAAAGCGTTTACTAGAAGAAAACGAAAGAGATATTGCGCTTTTTGTTCGTAGAACTCAAACTATGCAACCTGCTGAGGCAGTGAGTAAAATAGTGGATGAAATTAGGTCAATGGAAAAGCAAAAAGCTGCCCTTGAATACCGTTCAGAACAAATTGCTCAATTGAAAAGGTTAGTAGATGTAGATAATGAGGTAATGCAGTTTATCCCTGTATTAGAATCATACAATGATAATCAACTCACTACGCTTATCTCAAAGCTAAACGAATACTCAGTTGAACGTGCAACTAAAAGTGTTCAATATTCAAAGGAGTTCGCCAATAAATCAGTAGCGAACCAAGCAGGTACTAAAAAATATAATGAAGCGAAAAATGGCGTGATTAAGTCTATTGAAGCACTGGCTAACGATATTAAGGGTCAAACCAAAAATATTGAAAAAGAAATTGTAAAATTTACAGAACGCTTTGGCAAACTTCCTGATGAAGAGACCAACATCACACGCCTTCGTAGAGATTATAACTTGTATGAAAAATTCTACTTACTGCTAGTAGAAAAGAAAACAGAGTTTTCGATTGCAAAAGCAGGTACTACACCAGATTTCCAGATTCTATCTGCTGGTTCATATCCACTAGTACCAATTAGCCCGCAAAAAGGTAACGTTTACACCCTTTGGATTATCATTGGGATCATCGCAGGACTGGTACTTATTTTCGTTCGTTATGTGTTGCAAGATACCATATCAACTGTTAAAGAGGTGGAGAAAACCATCGCAACCAGTTTGCTAGGCGTTGTTCCTGCATACACCAAGGAACGCTTAAGAGTAGCCAAACTAGTTACCGATAAGAATCCTAAATCGTCCCTTTCAGAAGCTCTTCGTTCTATTCGTACCAATGTCGATTTCCTTACAGGGATTGCAGCTGGTAAAAAGGTGGTACTATCAGTAACATCAACTGTTGCTGGTGAAGGTAAAACATTCGTGGCTACTAACCTTTCAGGTATTTTAGCAATGAGTGGGTACAGGATTGTACTACTCGATTTGGATATGAGAAAGCCTAAGCTTAACCAAGCTTTTGATATTCCGAATGAAAGGGGTATGTCTATGATTTTGAACAACAAAATCAGTTGGAAAGAATGCGTGTACCGTACGCCTATCCAAAACATTGATATTATACCTGCTGGTCCACCACCTCCAAACCCTGCTGAATTAATTATGAGGCCAGATTTGGATAACCTCATTGTTGAACTTCATAAGGAATATGATATTGTTTTCATAGATAGCCCGCCTGTAGGTCTAGTAACCGATGGTATCCTAGTGATGCAAAAAGCAGACCTGGCTATTTACGTGGTTCGTGCAGATTACAGCAAGCGTATGTATTTAAAGAACATTAATAAGCTTGTAAAGCAGAATGGCTTTAAAAACATTGCTGTAATTATTAACGGTTTAGATAAGTTGAAAACTTACGGTTACGGTTACGGATATGGTTATGACTATTATACCGACGACGATGTGCCGAAAGGTTTTGACCTTGGCTGGTTTAAGGCTTTATTCGGTTTGAAAGGATAATAATTCAAGCAATTACGAGTTTAAACTCAAAGCATAAGCTATCATGAAAAACTTAATATTTGTTCTAGTATGTTTGTTTGTATTCACTGCAACAGCATTCTCGCAAACGGAAACTAAACAAGAAGCAGCAAAACCTTCTTTTGTAACTTCTGTAATTGAGGTATCTGGTAACTGCGGGCAATGTAAAGAACGAATTGAAACTGCCGTAGATGTTGCAGGTGTTCGTAAAGCAGAATGGAGCCCAAAAACTGGTAAGCTAACTATTACATACAAGCCAGAAAAAATTAGTTTGGAAAAAATTGAAAAACTAATTGCTGCGGCTGGTCATGATACTAAATCAGCTAAAGCCGATACAAAAACTTACGATGGCTTACCAGGCTGTTGCCAATACAGAGAAGGCAATCCTCATAATGAGAGCCACTAAAATGGCATATTAAACACTAACAAAGGGAAGGTTTTATGCCTTCCCTTTTGTATTTCCATCTGGAGTTTTCTATTCAGATACTTTTACGCCTTTCCAAAAGGCAATATAACCTTCAATGCCTTTAGCTAAATCGGATGCTTGTGGATAGTACCAAGCAGCATTATCATTCATTTCTCCATTAACTGATACATGATAATAGCTAGCAACCCCTTTCCAAGGACAGGTTGTATGATGATCGCTATCAACTAAAAATTCAGGTTTTACATCTTCCGCTGGAAAATAAACATTACCCTCTACCATTCTGGTGGCTTGGCTTTCTGCAATAACCTGATCGTTCCAAATAGCTTTCATAATTTTTAGTTTTTACTTAAGTTTGATCTAAATATACCTAATTGGTTACCTCAAAACTCGCATGAAAAAAACTTATCTCATTATTGTAATATTGTTGGTACTATTCCAACTAAAGGCCGAAGCCCAACTCAAGAAAACTTTCGTTTTTGCAGGTTATGGCATTGGTTCTGTAGATAGGCTAAACCTAGATAACGGATTTAGTTTAAAAGGCGCTATCCCCTCCTTTGCCGATGCTTCAAAGATTACCAATACAGGAAGTAATAGCATTCTGGCTGGAATAGATTTCAAACTTTTCAGAGGGCTAAGCTTAGGCTTTATGGTAAACTTTGAACAGGTAAAAAGTCAAGTTACTTATGCAGCCACTAGTGCTAATCCTGCCAGTAACTTTACTACAAATAGCATAAGCGTAATGCCAAGATTAAACTATAAATGGGTTGATAAACGACTTATTTCAATCTATAGTGGCGTTAGCGGCGGACCATCGTTTGCCTTTTATGAAGGTGTAGACAAATCAAACATAGCTCAAAACGCCATGGAAATAATCCCTAGCCTACAAATTCACGCACTTGGCATTCGTGTAGGTGCTAAATGGAGTGCATTTGTTGAGGCAGGTTTTGGCTCAATTGGCGTTCTGAATGGCGGTATTGGTCGCAAGTTTTAGTTGGCCATAAATTCCTTTATGGTTTGGCATAGCTTTTCAATTTCTACAATTGAATTTTGGCTATGTAGAATAATCCGTACCCCTTCTTTCCCTTCAGGAACGGTAGGACTTATCACAGCTTTAATATTGAATCCGTTTGCTTGTCCGTGATTAGCTAAGGCCTTTGCAGTTTCAGGACTGCCAGTAGCTATAAATTGGATAGGGGAATTTGCATTTCCTATAAGGTGAACTAGAAAGCTGTTGATGTTCTCATTTAGCTGTGCCCTAGCTTTAGTTGCTTTTTGGAAAGTTAAAGTAGTTGCCCAAATACTTGCCAAACTATAAGGTGGTAATGCCGTAGTATATATAAATGGTCTGGCGGAATTAATTAAGAAATCAGTTAAAACCTGATTGCCAACAATTACTGCGCCGTGCCCTCCAGGTCCTTTACCGTAAGTATAAACACGAGCAAAGCACTTATCGGCCACGCCATTCAGAATAGCTAAGCCTTTGCCTTCGTTACCCATTATACCTGTGGTATGGGCTTCATCTAAAAGAACAGCAGCATTATAATCTGAAGCCAATTGACAAATAGCATCTAACGGAGCTATATCGCCATCCATACTATACAAGCTTTCGATAGAAATAAAAGTAGGCTTCTCTTGGGCCTGTAACCTGCGTTCTAAGTGTTCTAGGTTATTATGTTGGAAAGGCACCCTGCTGGCAAAAGATAGTCTTGCCCCCTCCTTCAGCGATGCGTGAATGCGTTCATCATACAAAATAGCATCCGTTTTTTGAGGAAGTGTACTAAGCAAGGCGGTATTAGCCACATAGCCACTATTAAATACCAACGCACTTTCAGCCTCATAAAATTGTGCCAAGAAAACTTCCAAATCTGCCGCTAAAGCACTATGCCCTGCAAGTAACCTGCTACCTGTACTACCGTGGGTATGTACCAAGCCATAGTTACTCAAGATTGTGTTGATAGTGGCGGTTGTTTCCTTATTTTCAGCCAAACCTAAATAATCGTTAGAAACAAAATCAACCAAATCAGGATTATTGAGGGTAAGCTTCCTGAGGCTATTAGTGGCCTCTTTCTTTGCTAAAGCTTGGTGTAGCCTATCTAAAAACTCTTGCATAGTACACTTGGTATATGAGCAAAGCTAAGGAAGGTTAATATAGAAAGCCTAGTTTTTTTGTAGTTTCGTGCAATGGATAATGTTCCTGTAATACATATTGTCGCCCGCAGTACCAATGGAGTAATAGGCAAAGAAGGTCAACTACCGTGGCACCTTCCTAAAGACCTTAAGTTTTTCAAAGAAAAAACAATGGGTCATAGTATGGTGATGGGCAGAAAAACCTTTGAGGCATTCCCTTCTCCCTTAAAAGGCAGAATGCATTTGGTGGTAAGCAAAAAGGTATCGCCAGAAAGTTTACCAGAAAATGTAAAGTATTTCAACTCAATTCAAGAAGCTATTGATTGGGCAAAGGAAAACGATAACCTGGTATATGTAATTGGTGGCGGTGAAATTTTCAACCAAACCATTGATATAGCTACAGATTTACTCATTACTGAGGTGGAAACAATAGCCGATGGCGATGTTTTTTACCCTAGCATTAACCTTGATCGTTGGGAATTAATGCAGTCTGAACCGCAAAGTGCTGACGAAAAACATCCTTTCAACTTTGCATTCAACCATTACAAAAGAAAATAATTACGCCAAAAATGAGGCATAGTTTTTGCCCATTTCTATATAAAATTACTTGTTATGAGCTTAAAAGCACAAATAGATGCCGATATAAAGCAGGCTATGCTTGCTAAGGAAAAGGAAACCCTTAATGCATTGCGTTCCCTTAAATCTTTAATTCTTTTAGAAGAAACAAAAGGCGCAGCAAAAGAACTAGATGCTGCTACTGAGATGGCTGTACTAACTCGCGCTGCTAAACAACGTAGAGAAAGTGCTGAACTATTCCACCAGCAAAACCGTGCCGATTTAGCAGAAGTTGAAGAGCAACAACTCGTTATCATTGAGCGCTATTTGCCTAAGCAACTTACTGCTGAAGAACTAGAAACTAGTCTAAAAGCCATCATTGAAAAGGTAGGTGCAAAGGCTCTATCTGACCTTGGTAAGGTGATGGGTGTTGCCTCTAAAGAACTTGCTGGCAAGGCCGATGGCAAACTTATCTCTGAAACAGTGAAGAGACTGTTAGCATAATTTACTTTGAAAGTCCTTTTCCTCACACATTGGTACCCGACCGACGAAAAGCCTAATTGGGGTGTTTTCGTACGAGAACACGCAATTGCTTTGCAAACTGCTGGTGCCGAGGTGGAGGTTTGGGCTTTATGTCTTGTAAAGACTAAGGACTTTTGGAAAACCAATCTCCGTACTATTACGAGTAATGGTATTACTGAAAAGCAAGTCATAGTATCTACCAGATTCCAGCAGTTTGTTTATAATTCACCTGCGTGGCAAAGGGTATTGCTAGAAAACTACTTCAAAATTTCAAAAGCTGATAAACCCGATCTTATCATCGGTAATGTAGGCTATCCCGCCGGGATGTGGGCGCAAGAGCTTTCCATCCGTTGGGGAGTGCCCTATTTAGTGATTGAACATTGGAGTGGCGTACAACGGTTTATGACCCGCAGTATTTGGGGTGCAAAACTGCATAAGGCTTATAAAGGCGCTAAGGCAGTGTTGCCTGTAAGTGAGTTCTTGGGTTCTCAATTACAACCTTATAAAATTGGCAGACCAATAATTACCTTACCCAATGTAGTTGATACAGTAAGTTTTTCATTCAAGCAAAAGCAACCAACAGCAGGTACAATTCGCTTTTGTTCTGCACAAGAACTAAGTCCACCTAAGCTACCATTTTTAATGTTGGAGGCTTTAGATGCCCTTCAAAAGAAGATAGGAGTAGCTATAATTTACAACTTCGTAGGTGGTGGCCCTTGGGAAGAGGATCTTAAAGCGAAAGCTGCCCAATCAACCATACAGTTTCAATTGCTGCCAAGGCAAAACAAAGCAGGATTAGCTGCTATTATTCAAGATTCTGACTTTTTAATTCACGCGAGTAGCTACGAAACCTTTGGACTTATTGCTCTTGAGGCTTTAGCTACAGGAACTCCAGTAATAACTAGCAACCTTCCTAGTATGCTAGAGTTCGTTACTGAAGGGAGAGGTTTTACTTCCGAAAACAAGACCGATTATTTTGTGGCAGTATTAGAGAAGCTAATCGCCTATCCATTTTTCAACGAAAGCATTAGTGCCGAAATAACAAAAGCCTACAGCCGCGAGGCCATAGGACTTCAATTATTTGAAATTTGTCAGAAGTACTTAAAGAAATAAGTCTTATCGACTACCTGCCCTAAAGTCTCTATTGATAGTAAAGAAACTTGGCCATTTATACACCCTACCTGCAACCGCAAAACTAGGACGTATTTTCATTGTTATTCTGCTTGATGTACCATCTACCCCAGAAAGTGCTGAAGCAAAGTTGATGATGTTATCTTTACTCTTGCCTGAAAGAACCTGAAATAAGTTTAAACTCACATTCATAGGTAATGAAGCATTACCTCCATTAGGACTTATTGAAAGTCGCTGATTTACAGCACCGTTTAAGTATTCTGTGCCATCAATCATAAGTACCCAGTCCATACCACTAAAGGCTGCTGCCTGAGCGGTAGGATTCCTAATTGCCACATTCAAATTAAAAGATAGCGGCATATTTTTACTTAGATAGGCTGTACCTAATTGAGCTGCATTCATTAAACTGATATCACGGATGGTTTTCACGTTCTGAAACGGCACACCCGCTAAAGCAATATTACTTACATTAGCTATCCGATACTGACAATTTGCCAAAGCTTGTGTTTGATTAACAGCTTTTTGTATTTCTTTGCATCCTGAAAGCAATGTAAGGCTCAAAAGACTTAAGAAGAATAATGCCAAAAATGGCTTAACTTGATTTTTTAGGTAGTACATTGTTTAAAAATTATTACGTACTGCAATATAACCATCACTTAGAATGCCTAAATATAATTACATTTAATACAGTTAGGCTAGGGAAATGATTTAATGGCAGGAAGGCTAATCGTGTGCTTATTGTTAGGGTTCTTTAATTTGTCCGCATTCGGGCAAAATGGTTGGTATATGTGCCTATCGGCTGGGAATGCAAACGGAATTAGCTACGCCTTTATTGCAAAGCCATTTGTAGTAGATACCATTCTTAACCGTAGAGATAAGGTAGTAAATCAGTTCAAGCAAGAGCTTATGTTATCCCAAACAGAGCTTTATGCCCAAAATCCTAGCCGGTTTAATCAAATTCAAACCGAATTACAAACCACAAAAGATATTGCTAGTCAACGCTATAACTATTTAGTAACTACGCTAAATAATCGGGGCTTCATTGTAAAGGAGATAGATTTTCCTTTTTATGCAGATAGTATTCAGCGGATACCAGGCTTTACCACCTTAGACGACGATAACAGACTGCAGGCAATTTCAAATGCCTTAGCAGATGCGCGTGCGCTTTATCAGGCTAAAAGAAAAGAACTTGAACAAACACCAGAATTTCAGAATAGGCAATTAGCAGCCAATACAAATTGGATAGAAAAGAAAACTGGGATATGTAAGGCTGGTGGCCCACCACCAATATGTAAAGACAATCACTGGATTAAAACCGATGCCGACGAAGCAAAGTTCGCCTATGAGGTATTTATAAACCGTAAGCTCTATGAATTTCACGATCCATTGGTAGAACTAGAAGAAGAATACCAGCAAATAGCTTTGGACGGGAAAACCCTTCGCGAGCGTTCAAAGTCTGATACCGCCACAAAGCCTGTATATTATTTTTGTAAAGGACTAAATGTTGGTCTAAGACAAGTAGTTGCTGGCAAGGTATTTAGCAGCAAAATTTTGGTGAAGAATAACAATAACATTATCAAGAACTTTGTACAAGAAGTAGCAAAAGCCTACCCCATTTTATATGAAGGAGGCGAGCAAACCGTGTACGATCTTAGCGAGGCGTTCCAAACACAGGCACAAGCCCTTGCCAAGCGTAGAGAATATATGGCTAACTGGAAATTTGTGTATAACTATCAGGCCTATTTTTTGGCAGTACGTCGGTAATAAGGCTTTTGGTGCTTTATTTGCATAGGCAAGCAATAATCAATGAGTAATAAATCGGTTACTGGCGCACATTTAGGAGGACAGCTTTACCTAGCTTGGGCAGGGATGGTGTATGTGCTATCGTTCCTACTACTCTACCCTTTGTTCTTTATTTGCATTAAAATAAAGCCATTGAATTGGGTAACCTTTCTTTTGAATAAGGTTTGGTGTATCTTCTTCTTTCCTGGCTCATTGTTGTTTTATAAGGTAGATCGCAGGTTTAGACCGCAGTACGGTGAAAGCTATGTTTATGTAGCCAACCACGGTAGCTATTTAGATATCCCCTTGCTTACTTGGATATTGCCAGGCTTTATATGCTTCATAGGCAAGTATTCGCTTACTAAAGTACCCCTCTTTGGATTTGTTTTTAAAAACCTGCATATATCCGTAGATAGAAAAAATAGTCAGGACCGTATGTTGAGTATGACCAGAGCCACTGAGCAAATCCAGAAATACAACCGTCCTATCGTTTTCTTTCCAGAAGGAACTATCAATGCCGAGGCGCAACCACAACTCAGCGGTTTTAAAGATGGTGCTTTTAAAGTAGCCATCGAAAACAAGGTAAAAATTGTGCCCATTACCATTCCCTATAACTGGATATTACTTCCTAGCCACAAAAAGCTATTTGCCCGTTGGTTTAAGTGTGAAGTAATTATTCACGAGGCTATAGAAACCAAACACTTACAGCCCGAAGATTACCTATCTTTGAAGCAGCAAGTATTTCAAATTCTGGATACAGAAATCAATAAACATAATACCCCTGCAATTATTGCCAAATATGGAGGTAAACAAAGAAACAGTTAAGAAAATAGCGCACCTATCACGTCTGCAATTCACTGACCAAGAGGAAGATAAACTGGTTGGAGAAATGACCAACATCCTTTCGTGGATGGAAAAGTTAAATGAGCTAGATACCACCACCGTTGAACCACTTATTCATATGAGTGCAGAACTAAACGTGGTACGTGAAGATATCGTAAAGGACGAACTACCACATAAGAATGCCCTATTAAACGCCCCTAAAAAGGATAGCGATTACTTTAGGGTACCAAAGGTGATTGAGTAAACTTAGTATTTGGATATAATAAAAGCCCGCCTAAAAACATTTTAAGCGGGCTTTTTTGTGGATTTTAGGATAAGGAAGATTGCTTTTTTAAACCCCGAAGGGGTCAAATTATTGTAGCAAAAGAAATCCACCATTCGTCAAGCGAACCCCCAAGCATGCTGCCCTAAGGGCAGCATGCTTGGGGGTGAGAGCAAATTTTTCTGAATCAGGATTTGCTGGATTTTAGGAAAAGGAGGATTTTTTACGTCCACACGGAATTTATAGTTCATACAAAATTAACCCTCAAACAACTGCAATTCCCTTCGCATCATAGCCTGTGCCGATAGGCATAAACAACTATCCCGAAGGGATGCGATACTGCAAAGACCTGTTTAAAGTGGTGGCAGCTCTGCTGACGCTACGAGTTTGTCTTTGCGAAAAAGGCAACTTTCTTTGCTTCTTTCTTTTTTGCCAGAAA
>JAIYDB010000085.1 GCA_027487695.1 Cytophagaceae bacterium
CCTTGACAGAAAAGAGGACGGATATACGCTGGCACAAATCCTGGGAAACGGAAAGCATTTTCAACGTGGCGGCGGTCGTGCGCTTGGCCGCGTAGGTTATTGCCGTAATCAAATACAATAGCACCCTTATCTTGCATTTCAAGCATCAGCTTTACGTGCTTTGCCATCGTATCTAACGATAGACTTACATATTGTTCTGGATTAGCATCGCGCAAAGTATTAGCTTCCGCAACTGATAGTCCTTCAGGAAAGTAGCCTACTAATGCATCGTGCGCCGAGGTTTGGTCGGTTAATGAATCAGGGATTATACCACGCTCCAATAAACGCTCTAATAAGGTTACTGCATTGCAAATTACCCCAATACTTACTGCCTCGCCATTGGTTTTCGCTTCTAAAGCACGATCAATAGCGGCATCAATATCGTGGAATTTCTCATCGCAATAGCGAGTTTCCAAACGCTTATCAATACGCCATTCTTCTACTTCGGCAGCTAAACAAACCCCTTCGTTCATAGTGATAGCAAGTGGTTGTGCACCACCCATACCCCCTAAACCAGCGGTTACATTTAGCGTATGCTTTAAAGTCCCCCCAAAATGCTGACGGGCAACTTCTGCAAAAGTTTCATAAGTACCTTGTACAATACCCTGAGAGCCAATATATATCCAGCTACCAGCAGTCATTTGTCCGTACATGATTAAGCCCTTGGCTTCTAATTCACGGAAATGATCCCAGTTAGCCCAATTAGGCACCAACTGCGAATTGCTAATCAAAACCCTTGGCGCATCAGGATGCGAAGGCAGAATAGCCACCGGCTTACCCGATTGTATAATTAAGGTTTCGTCGTTTTCTAAATCTTTCAATGCCTTCACAATCAGATCGAAAGCCTCCCAGTTACGGGCAGCTTTTCCGGTTCCCCCGTACACGATCAAATCTTCAGGACGTTCTGCAACATCAGGATCTAAGTTATTGTAAAGCATACGCAAGGCAGCTTCTTGAATCCATCCTTTGCAGGTAATTTCGGTGCCAGTAGGTGTGGCCCCTTTTGTGGTTGCGGTGTAGGTAGTAATGCTCATACAAGGGTAAAACCTAAAGTAAAGCACTAAGTTATAGATTTTGAGGGTTTCTAAGAAAAAATTAGCCTGAAGTTGCCCTGTATCTATTTATAAAGGCAGAAAGAAGGGCCACCATGCCAAATATTGCCGCCTCTACAGCGTTCGAAATAAAAAATACCTAACTTCACCCAATGCAAAAGGCCACTTTTCCGCAGCAACTATTATTAGATGCCTTTCCAGAAACCGTTACTTGGCACCAAGCCAAGGAGGGGAATAGTTGGTTTTGGGTAGAAGCCAGTGCCATAGAACAAGTTTGTGCTTTCCTGAAAACTAATGAGACCACCCGCATAGATATGTTGAGCAGCATTGCGGGAGTAGATTATGGTGCCGAAGCCGATAAAATGGAGGTGGTTTACCACTTATACTCCATTTTGAAAGCGCATAGTTTGGTGTTAAAAGTTGCCTTGCCAAGAAATACCGCCACGGGTATTTTGCCAGAATTACCCTCGGTAAGTGCGGTATGGAAAACAGCAAATTGGCACGAGCGAGAAACTTACGACCTTTACGGTATCAAGTTTACCAATCACCCTGACCTAAGAAGAATATTATTGCCAGCAGATTGGGAAGGTTTCCCGATGCGAAAGGACTATCAGGAGCAGGAAAACTACCACGAGATAAAAGTAAAGTTCTGATGACCGATACCATTTTCATTAAGAATATGGTTTGCCAGCGTTGTACCCAAGCCATAGAAAACAGTCTTGCCCAACACCAGATACTTTACAAGAAAGTAGAATTAGGCGAAGTGCACCTTTCGGAAACGCCCAACCCTTCTCAGTTAAAAGCTTGGGAAGAAACCATTACCGCCCTAGGATTTGAAGTAATTGATAATAAACGAAGCAGAATAGCCGCTCAAATAAAGCAGCGCATTATTAATTTAGTACACCATAGAAACAAAGGTGAAGCCTTGCCCAAAACCAATTTATCTGATTGGCTAAGCGAAGACCTAGCGGCCGACTATTCCTATTTAAGTAACCTGTTTAGTAGCATAGAACAGATTACCATTGAAAAGTTTTACATCCTCCAGAAAATAGAACGAGTAAAGGAACTTTTGGTGTACGATGAACTAAGCCTTGGCCAAATAGCCGATGAGCTAGGTTATTCATCGGTACAGCATTTAAGTAATCAGTTTAAAAAGATAACTGGCTTTTCCACTACCCACTTTAAACAGGTTAGAACAGAGAAACGGAAAGCATTGGATGAGGTGGGGTTATGAGGAAGTGGTATGAGGATAGTAGAAAGGATATAGGTTCTTTTGATGTACTTAATATAATTATTCATATATTATTTTGCACTTTTCCAGTACCTAGGAGAAAAATAAGTATTTTTTGGGTAAAAAAAGAGTATTTATACTCGTGATTATTATATTGCGCTTCACTAGGTTTACACCCGAAAGGCAAAAGGTTATTTTGTCTATTAATTCTAAACCCAAAGAATCTCCTTCAAATATGATAAATATTAAATCATCGCAAGTTTTCTTGTTAGATAGTTTAGCCGTTCCATGTCTCGGAAATGTGCAGCTACACTTTCATTTCCTAAGACATGGAACCAGTGGGTTCAAGTTTCCGATGTATTGGGAAGGGTTGTTGGTTCATATAGGAATATTAACTCGAATCAATTTACGATACCTAGCGCCTCTATTCAAAAAGGTGTGTATTTAATTAAAATATTAAATAGCGAAGGCAGAGTTTATACTTTTAAATTACAACGCTAATGAAAAAGTTAATTTGCAGCTTAGTTTTAATTTGGCTATTACCCCAAATGGGTAATAGCCAATCATTACAGTGGGAAAGAGTTTATGACTTTGATATTGAGGATGGCATAAGTAATTTACATTTAGTTGATACAACTGAATTTTTTGCTTCGGCCTACTCAGACAGATTCCGTGTTCAAGCACCGGTAGGTTTTCTTTTAAAACCTTTATTGATTAGATTTAATTCCTCTGGATATCCAACTGATACTTTAGTATTCCAAGATACAACGTTTAATCAGTTAACAACTTTAGATAGGTCTAGAAAGCGGTTTTGGAGAGTTTTTAAAAACCAAAACTTTCCATTTACTCAACTGATTTTTGAAAAAAATAATTTTCGAGGCTTTACGTTAATTCGTAAAGATTTTCAAGGAGTCAATAGAATTGATAGTTTACCAAGCACTATTCATAAACTGCTGCCAGCCTCAGATGGTGGGTTTTATATTCTTGGCAGTGTTACAAGGCGTGTAGGTTCCCAAAATACTGAACCGTGGCAAATTAGCCGTTTTGATAGTTTAGGTAACCGAAGGTGGGTAAAAGAATATTTGTATAGGTTTGCATTTGGCAATCCTACAGGTGGTGAGTTCTTACCAAATGGCAACCTATTTGCTACTGGTTGGGCAGGCAGAGAAATTTATGGTTTGGAAATTGATACTGCTACTGGAAATATGATAAACCGTAAGGTTTTCTTTACCCATCCTGAAAATGTTGGTTGGGGCAGTGCTAATTTGGTTCGTAGTCCTGGGGGGTATTATATTTCAGGTGGCGATACCCGAAGTGGAGCTAATAGGCGTTTTCTATTCGGAAGAATTGTTGAAACTTCTGATAGTTTAAGAATGGTTTGGGGTGGTTTTACAACAATTGCTAGTAGTTTCCCTAACCCTATGGCTGATAGTTCTGTTTGGGTAGCTAGAAGAATACAAGGTGGTAATTACAAGTATTTTAGATTTGGTCCAGATTCAACTTTAAGAATTCAAATAAACCTTTCTAATAATATCCAAGCAGATAATAACTATACAACCATAGGTAGTGTAGCCCACTTTAATGACCAGAGCGCTATTTTCGGAGGTAATATTCAAACCCCAACTACCCAAGGTACAGCGCTTTACTTCTGTAAAATTGATAGCATAGGCACCCCCTACAACCCTGTTTATCCACCTGTAGGTCCAGTACTTACCAGCAACCAAAGGCAAAAGCAGGAACCTAACCTGCAAGTGTATCCTAACCCATTTACCAATACTTTGCGGCTATCTCATAAAGGCAATGCCCAGTTATTGGATGTTCACGGTAGGGTTATATTTTCCCAGCCAGTGGAAGCAAGTGAGGAATTAAAGGTTAATAACTTGCCTAAGGGTATGTACTTGCTTCGTCTGCAAAGTGTGGGCGGTAAGCTGTATGTGCGGAAGGTGGTACGGGAGTAAAAGAAAAATTTCAATCCATCAAAAAAGCCCGCGCAGCGGGCTTTTAATTGTCTGAACTATGATTTAAATGATTATAGTGATTAAATATGATTACCGTACTGGCGTAAAAATCATAAGAATCACCATAATCAAACAAATCATAGTTCAAGACAAAATCCTTCTTTTCTTAAAATCTAGCAAATCCTGATTCAGACAATTTGGCTCTCACCCCATTGCCTCCAAGTCTTCAAAAACCTAATAAGCAAATAACTCTGGTTCCACGTCGTTGCAATAAAATAAGCAAAGTGCAATTTTTTCCGAGACGTGGAACAACCACTACTTTTTAATATATTTGAGTATGGTATTTATTGGCAGTAGCACAGAACGGTTTGCAGGTATGTGGTTAGCAGTTCCACGTCTCGGAAATGTGCGGCTACGCCTTCATTTCCTAAGACGTAGAACCAAAAGGGGGCTTCCTTAAATTTTGTTCAGGTATCTGATTTATTGGGAAGGGTTTTAGGTAAGTATAATGATATTAATTCTCCTAACTTTAACTTACCAATTTCCGAATTCCAAAATGGCGTTTATATTATAAACGTTTTAGATTCAGAAGGTAAGACATATACCACCAAATTACAACGCTAATGAAAAACCTACTTATTAGTTTACTGTTAATTTGGCTATTACCCATTTGGGGTAATAGCCAATCGTTACGTTGGGAAAGAATACATGATGTTTCTAATTTTAGCAACAGCTCTCTTACTGCAGGTGATTTACTATACGATTTATTTGTTCAAGACACATCTTTAAGCTTTGCCTCTAATTGGACTGGTAAGTTTGCATTTAGAGTTTTAAACTCAAACAAGTATAATCCAACTTTCTACAGCCTAAATAATAATGGTGATATTATTGATACTTTAAAAATTCAGGATACTGTTTTAGGATTTTATTCGTGCTTAGATCGAACAAGAAAGCGTATTTGGGTGGCATATCCCACAGCTAATTTTCCTCATATTCGTATGGTCATTGAAAAAATTAATTTCCGTGGATTTACTATTGCTCGGAAAGATTTTCAAGGTGATGATTATATCGATAGCTTGCCAGGTACTATCCATAAATTATTACCTGCATCTGATGGTGGTTTTTATTTATTAGGTAGTGTAACAAGGCGTATCGGCACTCAAAACACTGAACCCTGGCAAATTAGCCGTTTTGATAGTTTAGGAAACAGACGATGGGTTAAAGAATATCTTTACACCTACGCTTTTGGCAACCCTACAGGCGGTGAGTTTTTACCCAATGGCAACCTATTTGCTACCGGTTGGGCAGGAAGAGAAATTTATAGTCTTGAAATAGATACAGCAACTGGGAATATGGTTAACCGTAAGGTATTCTTTACACATCCAGCAAATGCAGGTTGGTTCTTTTCAAGTGTTCATAGAGCTGCCGATGGTTATATTGTAACTGGCTACGATTCTCGTAATAGTGGCAATAACTTAAATCGTTATTTCTTTGGGAAATACAATGACACATTGGGTTTAATATGGGGCGCAATGTCTAATTATTCAGTAACTTTCATTAACCCAATGTCTGATTCTACTTTTTGGTTAGGAACAAAAGTTGGCCCTAATAGTGTTTACCAAAGAATGGGAGCAGATTCTACAGTTCTTCATTCAATAATTTTAAGTACGGATTTAGATATGGATTATACTGGAATAAGTTATTCAGGTCACTTTAATGACCAAAGTGCAATTTTTGGAGGTACAACTCAACGTTCTACAACCCAAGGCACGGCACTTTATTTCTGTAAAATTGACAGCATAGGCACCCCCTACAACCCCGTTTACCCACCTGTAGGTCCTGTGCTTACCAGCAACCAAAGGCAAAATCAGGAACCTAACCTACAAGTGTATCCTAACCCGTTCACTAATACCTTGCGTCTATCTCATAAAGGAACAGCCCAGATATTGGATGTTCACGGCAGGGTAGTACTTTCCCAACCTATTGAAGCAGGTGAGGAACTAAAGGTTAATAACTTGCCTAAGGGTATGTACTTGCTTCGTCTGCAAAGTGTCGCTGGTAAAATGTATGTGAGGAAGGTTGTAAGAGAGTAAAAAAATTAGTAGTCATGAAAAAAGCCCGCTTCGCGGGCTTTTTTGCAATGCAATAAAATCAGATTTTACTTATGCGTTTACAGTAACGCCATCTAAGATATCGTTAAAGCGACGCTCTGGTCTGTTAGCGTAGCTACCTTTATGGAAAGCGTAACCGCTAATCAATGGCATAGCAATAGTTGCTTCTGCCCATACCATTTGCTCATATACAGTATCTACTTTACCCCAAGAGCAAGCTTCTTTCAAAGTTGAACCTGATAGGGCGCCATCACGCTCATCGGCCACAGTAATTTGAACCGCATACTTGTGCATATCAGCTTCTTCGCCTAAGATATCAACCGCTACAACTATATCTTGGGTAAAGTTCTTAGGAACACCACCACCAATCATATAGATACCAGTTACTGGGTTAGCCAATTTTACCTTGGTAATTTCTAAGAAATCTTTAGCGCTATCAATGCTCAAGTGCTCTGTTGGGTTATGCCATTGGTGATGAACCAAACCAAAACCAGCAGAACAATCAGAGAATGCAGGAACGAAAATTGGCACGCCTTTTTTGTAGCACTGATACACAATGCTATCCTCACGGAAATCTGCATATTGCTCACGCTCTTCTAGGAACTTACCCATTTCACGGATAAACTCTCTGCTGCTGTGTGGCTTACGAGGTAGGGTATCGCAAATTTCGCCGATGATGGCATCACAAATTCTAAGGTCTTCTTCGTCAATAAAGGTATCGTAAATACGGTCAATCATTAACTCACGTAATTCCTGATCGTCAATACCATATTGCGTACCTACATAATGTTTAAAGCCTAAGGCCTCAAAGAAATCTTGGTCAACAATGTTGGCACCAGTACTCACGATAGCATCTATCATATTGTACTTCACCATATCCACAATCACCTGCTTTAAACCAGCAGAAATAAGGCTACCAGCAAGGGTAAGGATTACAGCGCACTCCTTATCGTCTTGCATCATATTGAATATTTTAGCACCACGAGAAAGGTTGCGGGCCTGGAAAGCCATACCTTCCATAGCATCTACCAAAGAAACCACGTTATGTGCTTTCATATCGATATGTTGGATGGTATCCTTTAAAAATTCTGCCTTACGGGCACGGTTAATAGTTGGGTTATTGCTCATTGTTATAGATTGATTGAACGCTTAGAGGTGTGGGATGCCCACAAAAAAACCCGAGGGGGCGGACATACCGTCTCCACTCAGGTTTTAATACTGCAAATATCTGAAGGCTAATTGAATAAAGCAAGAAAGAGGGTAAAATAAAGTTGAGGAGGTATAATCTGTAACCTTCAAAGAAGTATTGCACTTAAAATTATACTATTCAAAGAATATGTAATATTAAGGAATGCGTAATAGTATTGGTATAGAGCAGTGCTTAGTATATTGTTTTCTTTAACCTCATTTGATTGTTTACCTCGAAAACTTGGAACTGATGGGTTTTCTTGGAAAAATACAACATTGGCTTAATAATATACAATTCCAAGTAGGTTTCAAAAAATAAGTATTGGTATAATGCAATTTTATTTTGATTTTCATTTTTGTATTTCTAGCTTTGAAGTATGAGAAAGTCAATACTATATATACCTATATCAATCTTATTGTTCATTATATCGACTGGAGGTGGTTGTACGAGAGCTACTCCTCCTATTCCTATTGCCACTGCTGGGCAAAATACACTTATTGAAAAAGGACAATTAGAAGCTACCTGTGCTTATGGAGGAAATTTGGTTGTATTTGGCGACGATGCCTCTAATGCAGAAGCTATCTATGGAAGATGGAGATACGGAATTTCAGACAAGTATAATATTGCTATAGATGGGATTGTGTCAAATAGCGAATATCGTTCTTTCAAGATTGGCTCCCAATATAGACCATTTAAATTCTTGGTATTTGATAGTGGATTGGGCCGTGGATTTGGAAGGGGAATCTCGAGGACAGGTTTAAGTCTGGGCCTAACGCTAGATGCACGATTTACTAAAAGCGGTGTATTTGGAATTTTTAGTTCTGTGAGAACAGGACATAATCTTTCCCAAGAAACTGACCGATCGCTTCCACATAACCAGCATTTATTCTGTTTGGGAATGTCTGGTTACTTAGATAAAAAGAAGCACCTGTATTGGTTCCTAGAATTTGGCGATGTGGTTCACCATAGAGGCAACCCTTTAAGGGTGAGCGGCGAAGGTAGACAAGAATCATACTTAGGAATGGGCCTTAGTTATCGCTTTAGAATACCAAAGAAAAAGCAATAACTACCAACCCAAAGCTATCTCCAGATACTTTTGAATAGCCTCGCTTACTTCTTTGGCGTGGGTAAAAGCCATAATATGTCCACCTCCATTAATTTGAATAGTTCCCGGTGCTTTGGTGGGCGGGGTAACGTAATCGGCACTACCTTCTAATATTAGCCTGATAGGTGCTTTAACTACAGGCTTCCATTGTAATAAGCTCCAAATAGCCCAACGCAAATATTCAGGATCTTGAGAAGCAAGCATTTCGGCTACCAAAGCGTCATCGGCTTTGGAGGTGCTGCCGTGTAAGGCTGGTATTTGCAATTTTGGGTTATTAAGTAGTTTGGCAGGTATCAGGTTTACTAAGTCTGGCTTATTCCCTATCCATTGAATTACTTTGGAAAGACCTGTATTATTCTGAAAGCTATTGGTAATAATCACATTGGTATCGGGACGCACCTTCGCTATTTCTTGTCCTAACATCCCCCCAAACGATTGCCCCAATATCCAGATACTTCCATCCGCAGGAAAGCACTCCAAAAACCGATTGATATAACTACCTAATGGTTCTTGATAAGTAGGTATAATAGGCATAACTACCTCAAAATGAACGCCTGCAATATGCAAGCGTTCAAATAGGCGTCCATTTGCTCCCACTCCAGGGATGCAGTATATCGTAAGTTGGGTTTCCAATCCCCTTAATTTCTAATGTTTAAAATGCCTGATGCCAGTCATTACCATTGCCAAATTATTAGTGTTGCAGTAAGCAATACTGTCTTGGTCCTTTACGCTGCCACCTGGTTGTATAACGGCGGTAATGCCTGCTTTATGCGCAATTTCCACACAATCAGGAAAAGGGAAAAACGCATCCGATGCCATTACCGCACCTTCTAAACTAAAACCGAAATGCTTGGCTTTTGCTATGGCGTGTTCTAAGGCATCAACTCGGCTGGTTTGTCCTACACCGCTAGCGATTAGCTGATTTCCATTAGCCAATACAATGGTATTGCTCTTGCTATGCTTGCAAACTTTAGCAGCAAACAGCATAGACTCTATTTCCTTATCTGTTGGCTGGCGATTAGTTACAGACTTTAATTCACTGGCTACTTCCGTATGGTTATCAGCTGCCATAGCAATAACACCATTCAATAGATTTTTGAAAACCACTTCGGTATGCAAGTTCTTCTTTTGCAGAAGGAGCATACGGTTTTTCTTGCTCTTTAGTAATTCCAAAGCATTTGCATCATAAGCTGGTGCAATTAAAATTTCAAAGAATAAGCTATTCAGTAGGGTAGCGGTAGCTAAATCGATAGTTGCATTGGTTATAATCACGCCCCCAAATGCGGAAAGCGGGTCGGCTGCCAAAGCCAACTCATAAGCCTTAGCAGCGGTACTTGCATTGGCTACACCACAAGCATTGGTATGCTTTATAATGGCGAATGTTGCGCCATAGATTTCCTTAAATTCAGCAATCAGGTTAATGGCAGCGTCAACATCTACAAGGTTATTGTAGCTTAGTTCTTTGCCGTTTAACTGCTCTAATAGCTCCTCTAAATTGCCGTAATAGGCTCCCCATTGGTGTGGATTTTCGCCGTAACGCAGGGTACGCCCGTCGGCAATGCTAGTTTTGAATATCGGCAGTTTTTCTTCTTGGTTGAAGTAATTGAAAATGGCAGTATCGTAATGGCTACTGATATGGAAAGCATAAGCAGCAAATAGCTTACGTTCTGTTAAAGTAGTGGTTCCGTTGCCATTTTGAAGAATTTCAAGCAATTGGGCGTATTGGCTTTGTGCACTTACAATAAGGCAATCATCGTAATTTTTGGCGGCTGCCCTAATTAATGAAATGCCACCAATATCAATCTTTTCAATAATATCGTCGTGACCTGCACCGCTGGCTACTGTTGCCTCAAAGGGATATAGGTCAACAATTACTAGGTCTATCGCCCCAATTTTGTGGGCTGCCGCTTCTTGCTGGTCAGTTCCGTGGTTACGGCGTTGCAGTATGCCACCAAAAACTGCAGGATGAAGCGTTTTTACCCTGCCACCAAAAATGCTTGGGTAACCTGTAATATCTTCCACTGCGGTACAAGGGATGCCTAAACTTTCAATAAAGGTTTGGGTACCTCCTGTACTTAACAATTTTACCCCTTGTTTGTGTAGCAGTTCAATAATTGGGGCAAGGTTATCTTTATGGTAAACAGATACTAAGGCAGTTTTAATGGTTTTGTGGCTCATAACAGAAGCAGTTGCAAGGAGGATTTTGGGGTGAAATGAAAGGTCAAAGGTAAGCGTACTTAAGGTAATTGGGTATTCCTTTTCAAGTATTTTAGGTATTGATTACTACTGGAACCTTGAAGGGATACAAATCAAAAAACCCCGCTAATTGCTTAGCAGGGTTATATTTTAGTTTTCAAATTATGCCTGAGCTACAGGGATAATTGAAACGTAACTTCTGTCTTTATCGCCTTTACGGAAACTTACTGTTCCAGTAGTAAGTGCGAATAAGGTATGGTCTCTACCAATACCTACGTTATCGCCTGGGTGGTGCTTAGTACCACGCTGACGTACGATGATAGAACCTGCATTTGCTGGCTGACCACCGAAAATTTTAACGCCCAAACGCTTTGAGTGTGATTCACGTCCGTTTTTAGAACTACCGACCCCTTTTTTGTGTGCCATTTCGTGTTATGGTTAATATATTAACTAACGGGTTTTCTCTTTGATGGTAAGACTAGATGTTGATTGAATCAATGCTAATCTTGGTGAAGTCCTGACGGTGACCACGAGACTTGCGGTAACCTTTACGGCGCTTCTTCTTGAAAATTTGCACCTTTTCGCCACGAACGTGGTCTAAAATGGTTGCGTTTACGCTTGCACCGCTAACGGTGGGAACTCCAACTTTAATATCAGAGCCATTTTCAACCAAAAGAACTTGATCGAAATTCAGGGCAGCGCCAATTGAACCTTGTAGGCGGTGAGCATACAAGAATTGGTCTTTTGTTACTTTAAACTGCTGACCTGCAATAACAACTATTGCGTACATGTAAAGAACGGTTAATGTTTTGAATTAAGGACTGCAAAGATACGGCTTTGCTATTAAAATACAAGCAGTTGAGTAAATAATTACTCAACCTCGTCTTTAATCTTATTGGCATCTAATATCCAAAGTTGGTGACCCGTGTAAGTATCGGTAAAAACTGACTTACCTCCGCTCTTAATAAATGGCTCTAAATGATACATTTTCTCGGTAAGGGTGCTATCTATCCAAGCGTATTGTACGTTATGCTGTTTAATGAATTTTAACTGTCTGTCACTTTCCTCAGTATCAGAATTAAGGGTAGCATAGCGGTAATAGGGTTGGCTGCGTACGAGGGGATTGCCTTCGGGTATAGCAACTTTAATTCGTTCTAGCCAAGGTATAGAAATAGGAGTGGCTATATAACTATTACCTACTAGTAACAATGGCTTACCTATACGGAAATAGATATCAATAGGTTGGTTATCAGGCACTATAAATACCCCGATAGGGTTGGTTAAGTCAATATTGTGTTCAAGTTCTTCATTAACTTGGGTGTAGAACTTCATATTTACTTTGCGCTGTTGGGCAACTTCCAAATGATTTGTAATTGACTGGTAGCCAAGCAACCCTGAAATACCTAAACTTAGCAGCAAGGGCAGTAACAAAACCCAATTATGCTTTTTGAGCATAAACTTAAAGGGCTGCAAAACATAATCGGCCAATACCACAAAAGCTAAGAAGAAGGCTGGGGCAGCAAAAACCTGCTTTTCAATGGTATTGCTCAAAGAATGAAACAGTACTACGCCAGAGGTGCAGAACAACGATATCTGAAATTCCTTTTTGCTATACCAAAGCTCTTCCTTATTGTTAACAAAGCCTAAAACTAAGGTAGGTAAGTATAACAAACCTGCTTGAATAAGTACCAAGAAAACTGCAGGTACAGCTTCGCCTAATGAAAAGCCTTTTACTTTCCAGTACGAACCAATTTTAGATTCTGCATATAAACCTGTTGCTGCGTTTATCCAATTAGGCCACTGCCAAATCATAATAAGTATAGCTGCTGCAATTCCAGCTCTGTAAAACAGCTTGATACTTCTGCGGTATGTAATGCCATAGATAAACCAACCTATCATTCCCCCAGCTAAAGCAGGTAACAATACTGGATTACATACCACCATTGCCATACTAGCTCCAAGTGCAGAACGAGTAGCTCCCCTTCTAATATAAATCCAAGCAATTACCAACCATGTTCCAGAGGCTTGGTACTTGGTTTCTAACCACGAATAGTTGGGAATGGTCCATTGTTTTAGATAGCTATTGTATTCTATACCTAATAAATCTAATAAATGCCCGAACACCCATTCTGCTGGTACAATGGGTATAAAAACAAGTAAACCAGAGATAATGAAGGTCCAAATATTCATTGCTCTACCATGGTTATTGGCCATCGCCAATAGGGCAAGGGCGAGCAAAGCCATACCATTTGCATTCACTACAAATTGAATAGACTCATAATAACTTAGTATAGAAGCTGATAGATTGGAGAGCAAAACGCCTTGCCAAATATCGTAGTAATGGTAAAGGTTATTACCCATTTGCTGGAAGAAGCCAGCATCTGGATATAGGTTTTCTATGCCTGTATGGTCCAAAGCAAATGCATTGGTGGCATACATGAGTGGGTCTTCAAAAGGGGCGGTGCTTAGTATATTGGTAAACTGCGTATGCAGCCCATGTTCCACTACCAAAACTAAACCCGCAATTATCAAAAGGAACGGCCAAACCCGCACCACTTCTGCAATGGAGGTTCTGTTTTGTCCTGCTGTTTGCAAAGGCTTATGTCCTAAAAGTATTAAGGCAAAAGCAGGTATTAGCAAACATAACTGAGTAGTAAACCCTGTTTTTATAAGCGCAAATAGAGTTACAATTATTCCTTGCCCCAGCAATATTTGCAGCAGTGTGCGCAAGTAGATATCTAATTCTTCAAAGGCTTTTACCTTTTGAAGCACAAAAAAGCCAACTACCTTACCTAGTAAAAGCCAAACGACAAGAACTATTATTTCTACAGGAATATGAAAAACCGCTGCGCCCAATACCGATTAGTAAAGAATATGATTGTAAACTGTAAAGCTAACTTTTTTGGGCAATCATTTCTTGCCAAAGCCTAATAGCGCGTTCCTCGGCAGCGCGCATTTTAGGGATTTCTGCCTCAGCTTTATCGTCATACCCACAAAGATGAAGCACGCCGTGGGCAAGCACCCTGCTTAACTCACGCTCAAAACCTTCACCTAAGGATTGGGCATGGTCAATGATACGGTCAATAGAAACATAAATATCACCTGCAATTTCATCGTCGTACTCCGCCATATCAAAGGTAATGATATCGGTATAGTAGTCGTGATTGAGGTGCTCTTTATTAACTTCAAGCAATTCCTCATCGGTACAGAAAATATAATTTAACTCGCCAATCTTAAAATTACCTTCTGCTTGAACAATGTTTTGCAACCACTTCTTCCGTAAAAGTTTCTGAGGTAACTTAAAAGTACAGTGTTCTAAGGCAGCGAAGGCAATAGCCATAAAGTATTATTTCTTGGTTTTTGATGCTATTTACTCAAAAAAAGTACTTGTAAAAGCATTTATTTACTAACTTTAACATCTACACAAAACAGTAAGCCAATGATTGAGTTTAAGGGCATCAGTAAATCTTTTGGCGATAAAAAGGTTATCCAAAATATTGATGGCGTTTTTATGCCTTCTGATACCAATTTGATTATTGGTGCATCTGGCACGGGTAAATCGGTTTTGTTAAAATGCTTGGTAGGCTTAATTAAACCTGACAGCGGACATATTATGTTTGATGGTAGAGATTTGATTAATGCCAACACAGAAGAAAAGAAGGCCATTAGAAAGGAAATAGGAATGCTGTTTCAAGGTAGTGCCCTTTTCGATTCTAAAACGGTGATAGAAAACGTGCGCTTCCCTTTGGATATGATGACCACCATGACCAAAGAGGAAAAAGCCGAACGTGTGCATTTTTGCCTTAAGCGTGTAGGATTAGAAGCCGCAGGTGCTAAAATGCCAAGCGAGCTTAGTGGGGGTATGCAGAAAAGGGTGGGTATTGCGAGGGCAATTGTACTGAATCCTAAATATTTGTTTTGCGATGAACCTAATAGTGGGCTAGACCCTCAAACATCTATTAAAATAGATGAACTGATTAAGGAAATTACCGACGAATATAAGATTACCACTGTGGTAGTATCTCACGATATGAACTCAGTGATGGGGATAGGCGAAAAGATTATGTTTATCCACGAAGGAAAGAAGAAATGGGAAGGCAGTAACCAAAATATTTTGGCAGCTACCGAACCCGCCTTGGTCGATTTTGTGTTTGCCAGTAAAATGATGCAAGCCATGAAAGCAGCCCAAGCAGTATAGCACCTTTCTAGTACAACCAGTTACCTAATATACACCACACCAACACCATGCCAATCATCTTAAGCGAAACACCAAAACCAAATGTGATTTGGGGACTTTGGCAAATCACCGAAACGGAGGCTGAACTACGGAAGAGAACCTTATTCTCTGAAGCAGATGAAGCCTACCTGAAAACCCTTACAAATCCTGCACGTAGGTTACAAACCCTAAGTTGTAGAGCATTGCTCCAGCAATTGCTGCACATGTACAACGTGCCATATAAGGGCATAACCAAGGATGTTGAAACAGGCAAGCCTTATCTGATTGATTGCGGTTGGCATGTATCTTTTAGCCATAGCAGAGCTATCAGTTCGGCTATCATTCATAGAAATGCACCTGTGGGTATTGATATAGAATTGTTGCAAGAAAAACTGCAACGTATCCAAACCAAGTTTCTTTCAGCTGAAGAAATGGCTTGGGCCGATAATAAAGTGGATAGACTTGGCATGCTTTGGAGTGCTAAAGAAGCCATTTATAAGCAGCTAAGCTCAAAAGGGGTAACCCTTAAAGGCATATTGATGCAACCCCTAGAACAAGTAGGAAGTAACCTTAAAATGAAGGGATTTGCTAAACTAGGCGATACTGTGTTGGAAATAGATACCAATAGCTTAAAAATCAGAAATCATGTTCTGAGTTATTGCTGTTGATAACTATGCTGAAAATGAGCAATCTATATTAAGACAATTGCTTAATTGTCTAATAGTTAGTTAGTTATATTAATATATTCAACCTTAAAGTTATCCACAGCAAAATTGTGCGCTGTGGATAACTTTGTTTTTAGGCTAAGTGATTGATAGGCAAGGCTATTAAAATACCTGTAAATTTTACCGTAGATGAGCTAACATTCCACAAAGAAAAGTTAAGTGTTTTCCGAGTAGTTCTATCTCAATAAGTTACATAAACTTAACATGAAACAAGTGCCTATATCCATTAAAGTTATCCACAATTTTTAAAAATGCTCTGTGGATAACTTGGGCGCCTAATAAAATTCTGTGAAGTGGGTCTAAACCCACTAGACGTGCAAATTTCAATACATACAAAAATATAGGGTTTGATTATGAGCAAGTTACAATAGTGAAAAATAAATATGGAAAATTTTACTTATCCACTTGCTTTGTATTTAGGTGTTGATTTTCAGCACTTAAAAAATGTGGAAAACTTTTCAGACCTATTTTTTTACTTCTTGAGTAAAACCGCTAATGGTACATTTATATAGCATCCAAAGCTATATTCTGCCTTGCTCTTAACAATATCGTAATATGGCTCTGCTCGTAAGGTAAGAAAGGCTCCCTTACCAATTGGTAAATCGTACATGGCTCGTATAAACACCAAATGCCGCTGGGAGAATATAAGGTCTTGTGGTTGCTTTACACTTCTGGTTTGCGATTGGTATAAAGCTCCGCCCATTGGTGCTTGAAAGTAGTTCCCTAAGAAGTGGGATAACATTATATTCAGGTGCTTTTTTCGATAGCTAATATTGGTGTACCATGCAAAGCCATTATCTAACTCTTGGAAAACTCTTTCGCCTGAAAGGTTACGTCCGTGCATGGCATAAAACTCAAATATCCAATTACCCTGAATTGCTTGTATCCCTCCTGCTAGGTTGGCTTTTGAAAATGCGCCACCACCTGCAGTATCTATTTGCCCCCCCTCGTGGAATATGGTTGCTTGGAAAATTGCTGCGTACCTCGTTTTACCCTTTGCGGTAAATGCCTTCCGTAGATTTAATCCTGTAAATAGCTGTTCTTTTTTTCCTGTAAAGGCTTCCGTTCGCCTAAGCCAATCAATCCATAAATCAAAGGTGAGGGAATCGTTTACCCGTTTCAATTGTAAGCCTTCTTCTACTCGGCGGTTAATGGTACGCTCAAAATCGAACATAGGCTCTATGATGTTGTGCGCCAAGCCTCCTTCAATACCGCCAAGGGTTAGGATATAGTGGTTATTAATAGTATAGGTAGCGGAGTAATAAGGTCTTACTTTCCTAAGGGTATCAGCGCCGAAATCTTGTTGCAATAAGGCACCACCTGCAAGGCGTAACCGTGGATTAACTTGATAGCTAATTCTGGGTAGGGCTTGCCATCCGAATAGCGTGTAGCCATCGGCAGCAGCACCAAAGTACTCGTTATTCTTTAGATAGAAGGTGGTAGGAATTTCCAGCTTTATGGCACCACTATCGGTTTTGGAAGTGGTCCAAACATCATAAAAGGCACGGTTATCTAACTGCCCAAAAACTACACTGCTTTGTAAACAAAGCAGGAGTACCAATAGCAATATGTTTCTTTTATAATGCACTACTCTATAGTTATGGCAATAGACTTCCTAAACTCTGAAATACTTCTGGTGTAAATAGCAATAGGGCGAAAGCTACACCTGCTAAGGCTCCCCAAAGGTGAGCTGTATGGTCTATATTAGATTGACTTATTCTGTTTCCGTAGAAGCTATAACCTAGGTAAATAGCACCGAATAATATGCTAGGCACACAAATGGCAAAGTACAGGCATATTTCTTCCATGGGGAAAATCATCACGTAAATCAACATTAGACTACTGATAGAACCACTTGCCCCAACAGATGTATAACGTGGATTATCACCATGAATTACCAAGTTTGGAATAGCTGCAATAACCCCACTTATGAGGTAAACAGCTACATAGAAAAAGGGTATTTCAGGGTACTTAATTTGGAATAATAATTCTGCAACATTCCCGAAGCTATACAATGCAAAGCAGTTGAAAAGCAGGTGCGTTAGATCGGCGTGGATAAACTGATGAGTTATCAATCGCCAATACTGACCCCTATGTTTTACCAGGTAGGGGTCGTATGCCCATTTATAGAAATAATCAGGTTGTTGCAAAGCAACAAAGCTCATGATGGCAATAATTGCCAGCAGTATATTGGTGGTTGAAAAAGCCAAAAGGTTCCGATTAAGATACTTGTAACGATGGGTCAATCTGGGCTGCCCAAGCCATAATGCCACCTTCTAGGTTATATAGATTATCGTAACCTAAGTGTTGTTGTAAAGCTTTTATGGCAGTTTCGCTGCGCTTTCCGCTGCGGCAATGTACCACCACCATTTTATCTTTGGTTATTTCTTCTGCTCTTTCAAGTACTGATGCCAAAGGAATAAGCAAGCCATTGATATGGGCAATTTCAAATTCAACAGGCTCACGAACATCTATTAACTGGAAATCGGTTCCAGCATCTATCATTTCTTTTAATTGGTGTACAGTTACCGACTTTACAGCTGCCATTATTTATAGGTATTTTTTAGTTGGGTTAATTCAATGATTACAAAACTACTAACTTCCTTCTAACCCGAAGGTATGTATTTCTTCCATACAAGTACAATACTTGCCTAATTGGTAAATAGCGATATCGGTAAACCACGCAGTTTTGCTAATCCAGTCGGTGGCTGCAATACCAGTACCTACTCCTAGAGTAATATGTGGTTGGTAGTTATCAATAGCATGATATTCCTGAAACTGCCTTAAATAGGCAATATCAGCATCTCTAATGCCTTCGCCTGCAAATGCCGATGCTCCAAAGTTTTCGTTTTCACTATCTGGGAAAATGCCTACTGCTTTAGCGTGTAGCATTTTGAGCATAGGATTACTTTCAAAGGTGAGCCAATTGATGGTTTCGCCATCTGAATTAGTATGCGATTCTACACCTTTCACAACCAAACGCAGGGGCGGAAAAGCCGATAGCTGGGCTATTATCTCACCTATCTGATTAGGGATGCCGGTATCGTTGGCGGCTGCCATAGATAGGGTTATATGGGGTACTTGTTTGCTACCTTTCCCAAAGCTGATGGCTTCTTGGTTTGAAAGACTTGCGTTTAGGCGCACACATTCTGCCCACAAATCTGAGGGGGGTAGTAGAACAATATCTAATGCGGTTTTTGACATCCTTTGGGTATGATTTTTTGCCTTATTGGGCAGGATATTTCAACGATAAATCTGGTCGGTTAAGGCTGAAGGCCTTAAACTCTGGGTGGGCTAACACTTGCTTGCGTCCTGTTCGTTGGAGTAAACCGACTTCATTGATAAAGAGCGGTATAGCTAACCAGTTGGTTTTTAGTTTAAGCGGAATATTCAGATCGTCAGGAATAATCACCTGTTTTTGATCCTCTACCAAAAAACCTTGCATTCTGCTTTCGGCTGAGTTAATAAAAGTTTCCATGGAAAAAGTTGCCCCTGCTACCATGTTCCCCTTTCCGTACTGAGAGTCGGCAAGGTCTAGCAGTGCCTTACCCCAAGCTTCTTGGTGGGAATTAATTACCAAGCAAAGTTCTTGTGGTTGGTTATTTTCTTGCAAACTATTACCATCGGCAAAGCCGAAAGTGCTCCAAATAGAATAATTGCCTTGCCTAAAACGAACGCAGTATAAATACTCACCTTCCTCCCCATTCGGGTGAGGGTACGCCAATGCCTGTTCCTGACTGCCAGCAGTTTGCTCTAAACTACTCATCCATTGGGTAGCCTTATCTGCTATTTCAACCTCAGGCTTTGCGCCACCAAACCACTTCTTTATAAATGCGAACATATTTTCCTTGAATGCTTAAGGCAACAGTTTAACATTTAGCCTTTTGTATTTAGTAACAGCAACAGACTATAAAAGGTTGGTTTCTTTTGATTTGGCACTGCTTGCACCTGCACGCCAGGTAGCAAATACATCTTTAATTGTGCCGAAGGTACCCATAAGGGCAACCTCTAATTCTACCTCACCTAGCCAACGCACATCCATAATGCCTTCCTCGAATTGAGGTTTCATTTGGCTATCGTCAGTACATTCCATTAGGTACCAAGTCGTTTTCTTGAGGGTTTGAGAACCTTCATTCAAATAGGTATGCCAGGTATGGCAAAGCTTATGAATAAGATTCACTTCAACTCCACATTCTTCTTGCACTTCACGTACTGCTGCTACATCGGTTTCTTCATCACGTTCCAATTTACCCTTAGGCAAATCCCAACGCTGTAACCTGTGTATCATTAGTACTTTTCCATCTTTCACCACCAAACCGCCTGCTGCCTTTACTTTTTTGAAGCGAGATTTCAGATGGTCTTTAATGGCTTTGTAGTTGCTGGTTACATAAGTTACGCTTTCTAACTTGCGTAGCTTTTTGTTTTGCAGTAAGGCTAAAAGCGCATCTAAATGCTGGGTGGTATCGTCGTAAATAAGCAGATGTCCAGAAATTTTCAGACTATCAAGCGAAGTAGCGTGGTCCACAATAACATCGAATTTACCCGATGGGCTAAAACTTTCAGCCTTTTCAAGTCTGATGGCTTTATCGTTAATGTAAACTATCATCCGAATAAATTATGGTGGGTTCGCTTGCAAAGGTATTAAAAGCCTGAATGTTTGTCACGGTTCTTGTAACTTAGCCCCAGAAAAAGAAGAAGAAAAATAATGAACTTCCACGCCCTTAATACCGTAGCCGAAAAAACCGCCGCCCATTTGCTTGAAGTTGGTGCCGTACAATTGAAACCAGAAGCCCCTTTTACTTGGGCAAGTGGATGGAAAAGCCCTATTTATTGCGATAACCGACTTACCCTATCGTACCCGCAAGCCCGCACTTTTATTGCGGAAAGCCTAGCCGAAAGAGTACGCACTGCCTATCCATTGGCAGAAGTAATTGCAGGGGTAGCCACGGCAGGTATTCCATGGGCGGCCTTAGTAGCACAGATTTTAGGATTGCCAATGTTGTATATCCGTAGCAGTGCCAAAGGACATGGGAAAGAAAACCTAATTGAAGGTAAAATTGAAGAAGGCGCTCATGTAGTAATTGTAGAAGACCTTATTAGCACAGGCGGTAGTTCTTTGAAAGCAGCAGATGCGGTAGTAGAAGCAGGCATGGAAGTAGCTGGCATGATAGCTGTTTTCACTTACGGTTTCCCGTTGGCCGATACCAACTTTGCAGAAAAGGGCATTAAGCTAGAAACCCTAAGCAACTATACCAC
>JAIYDB010000107.1 GCA_027487695.1 Cytophagaceae bacterium
CAAATCTACCTAATAAAGCCAACAACTTTCATGAATTTGTCTGGAAAGGCAGTGCGTTACTGGCAACAAAATCTAAGAATTGAAGTAGCAAATACCTTAATCATGGCCGATGAATTGGCATTGCCATTCGGTAGCTTAAGAATAAAACCCAAGGGTAGCCATGCTGGACATAACGGACTTAGAGATATAGAAGCACAGATAGGTACTTCGGAATACCCGAGATTACGTTTTGGGATAGGTTCTAATTTTGCAAAAGGATTCCAAAGCGATTATGTACTTGGTAAGTTTAGCAAAGAAGAACAGCCTGAAATGCCTCTGCTCATAGAAAAGGGGGCAGATATGGCACTGAGTTTCTGCATTGAGAGTATGCAGATGGCAATGAATAAGTTTAATAAATAGAACTTATTGCTTTACTATATGTACTTGATAGGTACCTGTTTTATCAGTAATCAATAAGATATATGTGCCTCTCGTTAAGCTACTTATATCAATCATTGATTTATTTGAATGGGTAGTTTGTAAAACGTTAACCATTTTTCCTTGCAAGTTTAAGCAAGTGACATTTGGTGTTTCTCCTTGAGGGGATTCTATAAACAATACATCTTTTGCTGGATTAGGATAGATGGAATAACCTGTTGGTAAACCACCTTTAACGCTTGCAATATTGCCAGCAGTAAAATTAAGCTCTAGGCTATCGGCACAATCAAAATCACCAATTTTTAGCTTGAGCAAGTTATTGCCTAACCTGTTAACTACAATCTTAGGGTTTTGGGTTGTATCTGCCAATACTCCATTCAAATACCATTTATAGGATAATCCTCCTGTGCTTGTATTGGTAATTGCTAGCGTATCAGAAGCCATCAAATTGATATAAGATGGGATGGTAAATTGCGCTCTCGGTCCGTTTACGAAAACAGTTATTGGCGTTGCAATGCTTTCAAAAAGCGAATCAATATTCGTTACGTATATATTTTGCTGTCGCCTAACATTATTCAGGATTAAAAATCGTCCTTCAGCAATTGGTTCAAACAAAGAAGGACGGTCATAAAACTTAAATCTATTGCCATTGGTCGGAGCAATTAAGGCGCTACCTCCTGAACAAGTAGCCACATCTAATACTCTTGGCTGAGGACTTATATTATTTACAGCAAAACGATTTTTGGCTGCTGCAAATGAATTACGTAATTCCTGTAAACTATTACCCGCGCTCATGGCAAAAGCAACTTTTCTGGTTTCACCAGGTAGAACGCGGAATATCTTAACTCCTGTAATTGAAACGACATCACTACCAGAAGGAGAATTTAGTCCACCTTTTACTCTTCCTAAGCCTCTACTTAAAGCTGTAAATTTTTCAAAGGTTGAAAAGCCATCATATAAGTTTAAGTTGTTATTGGCTGTGTAATTTAATATCCCATCTATAGCATAGTAATTGGGCTGACCTTGACTAAGTACTTGAACACCTGCAAATACTGGATTTGGCCCCGTACTGTATGTGTAACCTATTCTGTTTGAAGTATCCCAATCGGTTCGGTTATTTCTATAATCGCCCACCTGAAAATCAGTATATATACCTACGCATAAACTATCAAAGGTTCTGCCAGAAGTATTGGTAATATCGTAGGTGTAAATCACTACCCTATCCGCAGGTGAGCTTTGGTAAGCTATTGTGTTTTGATTAACTGATACCCCTACTCTTACACGTTGTGGAGCTCTATCGTCAGTAAATGTGCAATTAGCTTGTTGTAGGTTATTGTTACTTGTAACAAAACGGATAGGACTTGTTTTTAAAAAGTCATTATCTTTACCAGAGGTGTCGTAAACACAGTTACTTATTGTATTAGGTCCTGTGGCAATCAGCAGGCCGCCTTCACCTAATATGTTTTTACCTTGTAATTGAAAACCAATGCCTTCTTGATTACTATTATCATTAAAGCCTATTCTGCCAATTGCAGTTGCTGTAACGCCTATTCTTGAGGTTCTGAGATTTAACAAATCGGTACTTACCTTAAAGTTAAAATACTGCACATCAGTATAGCCAGCAGCACTATAAGTAAGCCTGCAAATAATTTCCGCATTATTTTGTAGAGATGGCGATAAGGCCAACCTAAAAGGGCTGCCACCATTTGTTACACTTTGATTAGCGGGCAAAGTAGGACCACTAAAAAACGGTTGAATTACGGTAGCTCCTGGACTAAGCACCGAAAGTTGGGCAGTAAATGCAGGTATAGCACTCAAATAATTTTGGAATGTACAAGCCAAATTAACTGTATCGCCTGGTAATAATTGACTGCTATTGGTTAAAGTGGTAAGGTTTCTTTGAATAGCTCTAAGTGATATTTGTCTATCGCCTCTAACAGCTTTTAGTATATTAAGCCTACCGCTTCCCATTACGCCAACTCTTTGTCCGTTAAGGCCTAAATTTGAAATATCGTCCGTGTTTATTCTAAGAAGCTCAGCAATTTGCTGAGGTGAATAACTAGGATAAACTGATTTCAATAATGCAGCAGCACCTGAAACTATAGGAGCAGCTAACGATGAGCCTGTTCCTGCGTTTCCGTAAGTACCACTGGTTGTAATGCCAAATAATTCTGAACCAGGGGCTGAAAGATCAATATTGTAAGAAGAGGAAGAAATAGGCTCTATTTCATCTGTAATTTGGGTGTGAACAACTGAGATTACATTCTCATAACTGGCAGGGAAAAAGTTGAGCATTCCTGCAGTATTTCCCGCTGCAGCAACAATAACTGCACTTCTATTGATAGCAGCGAAGTTGATTACATCTTGCTCAAATGCGCTCGGACTTCCACCGCTTCTTCCCCAGCTAAGGTTTAAGACATTTGCTCCTTGTGCAGCTGCGTAGGCTATACCATCGTAACCTGCAAATGAGTTACCATAAACCTTAATTGGTAGTATTCTGGTAGTAAAGGCTACCCCAGCTACTCCAATTCCATTATTCCCTCTAGCAGAACTAAAGCTTGCTACACTATTACCGTGTCCGTTGGTAGTTGGCGAAGCATCATTATCATCGTCACTAAAGTCCCAACCACGGAAATCATCAATTAGTCCGTTTCTATCGTCGTCCACTCCGTTTAATGGATCTCTTAAATTGGTACGTAGGTTTTGAATCAAATCTTCATGATTCCAACGTGTTCCAGCATCAATAATTGCAATAGTTAACGTGCTATCGCCTGTGCTATAATTCCAGGCATCGTAAGCCCCTACCCTGTTTAAAAACTGTCTTTGGCTACCGCTTGCAATGTTAGCGTGTGGGTCGTTTACTGAAATTTGAAGGTCGTGCCAATATAATGGTTCTGCATATTCAATGCCTTCTGTAAACTTTACTTTTCCGAGTATGAAATTAACATCTATTGGTGCCTGAACAGTTGCTTCAAAAATGAGATTTAAGTTTACCGCACCTTCTTTTTTTAGTTCGTCGGCTGAAATTTTACCTACAAAAGGGAACTTTTCTTTGATATCAGTAACACCGTAAGTTGCCCAATCTTTCTTTAAGTAGTTAATGTTAATAGCTTTATTATCAGCTATTTTAAAAACGAATTTACCTGCTGTAATACTGCCGTCTTTTTGAGCAAAGGTTATTTTGCTATATCCTAAAATGAGGACTATGGCAATTAGAATATTTCGGCAGGTGATGCGGTGTAGCATAAGTAATGGAGATAATGCACTAAAGTAATAACTAAATGATTGAATAGAAATGTTTTAAAAAATTAATTCAGGTAGTTTAATGTAAGCTTTCAGCGAATTTTATGGTAGGCAGTACTTTTTTTTGTTACTTGCCTACGTTAAACATAAAATTTAATAGAGATTATGGCTTATAACCTATTGAAAGGTAAGCGTGGCATCATTTCAGGTGCTTTAGATGAAAACTCAATTGCTTGGAAGGTAGCGCAAAGAGCGTTTGAAGAAGGAGCAAGTATTGTGCTTACCAATGCGCCTATTGCTATGCGTATGGGTAAAATCAATGAATTAGCTGCTCAAACAAATAGTAAGGTAATCCTTGCTGATGCTACTTCAATAGAAGATTTAACTAAGCTTGTTAACGAAACTACCGATGTACTAGGAGGCAAAATTGACTTCATGCTGCATAGTATTGGTATGAGTCCGAATATTAGAAAAGGTAAAGCTTATGGCGATTTGGACTATAACTTCTTCCAAAAGACTTTAGATGTTTCAGCACTATCGTTCCATAAGATGTTGCACGTGGCCGATAAGCAAGATGCTTTGAATGATTATGCATCTGTTGTAGCATTAACTTATGTAGCTGCACAACGTGTATTCCCTGATTATACCGACATGGCTCAAGCTAAATCTATGCTTGAAAGTATTGCTAGAAGCTACGGTCAGCATTTAGGGGCTTCTAAGAAAGTGCGTATCAATACTGTATCTCAGTCGCCAACAATGACTACTGCAGGTAATGGTATTGAAGGCTTTGATGTGCTTTATAATTTTGCAGATAAAATGTCGCCTTTAGGCAATGCCACTGCCGATGATTGTGCTGATTATTGCATTACCTTATTTAGTGATCTTACTCGCAAGGTTACTATGCAAAATCTTTTCCACGATGGTGGTTTTAGCAACGTAGGTATATCTTACGATGTAATTGAGCAATTCCAGAAGGGCGCAAATAGCTAATATGGGTTTTCATTCGAAAATTACATTGATTAATTTTAAAAAGGTGATGTTGGCAAACATCACCTTTTTATTAGTTGCTTTATCTCAGGTTGGCCTAGCTCAAAATACAGATAGTTTGAATATCTTAGCTACTGTAAAGGCCGCACAACAGGCATTAGCCACTGACCCTCAGATGGAAACTGGGCAACATGGTTTTTTGCTTGTTAGTCTACTGAACAACAAAGTTATTCTTAGTGAACAAGCTAATAAGGCCTTTGCACCTGCGAGTACTTTAAAGTTGTTAAGTACAGCTACGGCATTTGAAATTTTAGGACCAGAATATAGATTTAAAACTACCTTTGGCTATACAGGTCAGATGGTGGGCGATGGTATTTTAGATGGAAACATTGTTATAAAAGGTGTTGGCGATCCTTCGCTAGCCAGTAATTATACTGAACCCACGATGGGTATTACTGCTCTTTGTAAAAAAATGGCAAAGTCAATTGTTGCAGCTGGCGTAAAAACAATTTATGGTAAAGTAATAGTAGATAATAGCCTGTATAAAGGCTTTGTGATTTCAGATGGTTACCCCGTTGGCGATATTGGTAATTATTATGGAGCAGCAGTTTTTGCTACCAATGTATCAGATAATCAATTAGAAGTAGGTTTTGAGCCGAGTAAAAAAGGAGCAAGAACCTTTGTTAAGAGTGTTTTCCCAGCAGATGGAAGTTTTGAATTGGTTAATGAAGTTACTACAGCTGCCGCTGGCACGGGCGACCAAACCATAGCATACTCCTTTCCATTTGGTGAATCAGTTTTATTTAAAGGGACTATACCAGAATCTAAAAAGCCCTTTAAGGTTCGTATTTCAATGCCCAATCCGCCTTTATTGTTAGGCAATTATATGCAGCAAGCCCTAGCTGGTGAACAGCTCGGTATTGGCAATGATTATGAGGTATCTACTTCTCCAATTAAATTCAAAGTGGTGGATACTATCATAAGTAATCCAGTTTCTGAGCTAGTTAGAGGATGTAATTTGTATTCCTTAAACCATTATGCGGAAGCATTATTGATGGCTTCAGCGTTAAAAATGAGTAATGCACGAGACTTAAACTCAGCCTTAGCTTGGAGCGAAAAGTTTTGGAAAGCAAAAGGCATAGATATAAGTCAGAACAAATTATACGATGGCTCAGGTCTTTCACCAAGTAATGGGATTACTGTTAATACGATGGGTAACCTACTTACCTATATAGCCAAACAACCTTACAGCGATAAAATGATTGATGGCTTACCCACATTAGGCAGCACAGGTACGTTGGCTGATGTGGCAGCAAAATCTGTTTCTAACTCAAGAATTAAGGCAAAAACAGGTAGTATAGGTGGGGTTTATAACTTTGCGGGTTATGTTTTGGATAGCAAAACAGGTAAGGCTAAATATGCTTTTATTATCTTCAATAACAGGTTTACTGGTTCAGCAGCAAACTTTAAGAAAAAGTGCGCCAAACTAATGAGCGTTTTAGGAACCCTACCTTAAGCCAAGGTATTTAACTTGGTTTAAGAAGTTCATCGTTTTCTAATAGTGGCAATTGTACTGCATCTAATTGCAAGCGAGTTTCTTCTAGGTCTAATTCATATTCTAGTTTTCGAAAAACCTCATCATCAATAGAACCTTCTTTTCGGAGTTGAATTAGAAACTCACGTTCAAATTTGATCATCTCACCTTGGATGTTTTGAAACTGAGTAACTACATCTTGTTCCATTAATTCTTTAGGCTCATTTGAATCCAAAAACAACTGCTTTTTGGCTGGGAACAGTTTTGATAGTTTTACCTCATACTTACTTTTAATAAGTCCTAAAACGCTATCTGAAAGATAGTTATAGCTATATTCTCTTTCAATATGGCTAATGGCTTTAAAGGCTAATTTCCTTCTTAATGCAACTTCATCTTTATGTTCCTTGCCATCAGATCCAATTTTTAGCCACTTGATAATGAGCGGTAACATTAAACCGTGCACAACAAGTGTATATATAATTACACAGAAAGTAATGAATATGATAGTTTCTCTACCTGGAAATGGCTGTCCGTTTTCCATTGTAAAAGGAATAGCCAATGCTGCTGCCAAGGAAACCACACCCCTAATTCCAGTAAAACCTGTAAAGAATACTGCCCGCCAATTCGTTTCAGTTTCTTTTTCTCTGATTTTTTTAGAAAGCAAACGAGGCAAATATGCACCTGGGAAGACCCACAACATCCTAAAAAAAACCACAGTAAGACTAATGATCAATCCATAACCTAGGTTCTCCCAAAGCTGGTCAATGGTAAAGTGCTCAATGATAAAGTGTATTTGAAGTCCTATCAATAAGAATACGATACCTTCAATAATAAATGTAAGTGTCTTCCAAGTAGCAACCGCCTGAATACGTGTTACATAGGTAAAGATTACAGACGATTTTCTAGTGAGCAATAAACCAGTTGTTACCACAGCTAATACGCCACTCACATGCAATCGCTCAGCAGCCAAATAGCTTATGAAAGGTGTAAATAAGGTTAAAGCAGTATCGGCAGTTGGTGTATTATTGATAAACTTATGAATGCGGAAAACTAAAAAGGCGGCTATTAAACCAATAGCAATACCTCCAATGGAAACAACGGTAAACTGAATACTTGCTGTGGTTAAACTGAAAGTTCCCGTGCTTACAGCAATCAATGCAAAGCGAAAGGCTATAAGGGCTGCGGCATCGTTCACAAGGCTTTCGCCTTCTAAAATTACTTTAACTCGTTGAGGTAAAGCGGTATTGCGTAGCATAGTAATTGCAGCAACAGCATCAGGAGGAGAGACAATTGCCCCTAATAAAAAGCCCATAGCAAAGGTAAATCCTGGAATTATGGCTTCAGCTACCCACCCCACAACTACAGAGGTACCTAGCACGCAGCCAAATGCAAGGAGAGTTATAGGTCGGATTGATTCCTTAAACTGTTTCCAAGAAGTGAACCACGCAGCTGAATACAGCAATGGTGGTAAGAAAATAAGCAAAACTACATCTGGACTTAATTGTACGTTAGGCACAAAAGGCAAAAGACTTAAAACTATACCAACTAAAAGCAGTAAAATGGGATACGGAATTTTATATCGCTCGCTAAATACAGCCATCAAAACTGTACAGGTGAGCAGGGCTACAAAAATTTCAAGATTATCCATTAGTGAAAATTATAAAAGGTATCACAAAGAAGAAATGGGCAAACCAACTAATATGCCATTAGTTAATTTGCCCAATATACTGACAGAAAACGGCTAATTTTTCCGATTATTCCTCTTCGTCTAAAGCTTTTGTGAGTTCTGCATAAAGCACATCGGCATTTACAATAACAATATTACCATCTAGTTTGCCTAAAACAGGGTAAAAGCCAGTTGATAAAAGCCCAAGTTTCACTGGCAAAAGCTTAAATGTAATAGAATCAGATTTCTGTGATACAGAAAAAACATAATTGACTCCATCAGCCTCAATAACAGCCTCTTCAGGAAGCGCAAGTACATTCTGTTCAGCGGTTACAGCCACAGCATCGCCAGAAGTACCTGGTAGTAAATCGGTATGTTCGTTTTCTAGGTGCGCGTGTAGATTAACCAAGCCACTACCCTGCTCTACTATTTTACCAGAAAGGTAAATGCTTGCCTTTGTTGGCTTTGTTCTATCGCCACCAGGGAAGAATTGGATAACAGTTCCTTCTTTCAAAAGATTAGCCTGGGCTGCGGTTGAAGTAAGTTCTAAGTGAACGTGGCTTTTATCCATAAGGGTAAAAAGCACACTGCCTGCACCTACTTGCTCATTTTCTGTTACACTCACTTCTTTTACAAAAGCAGCGTGAGGAGCTCTTATAGCTATTTTAGAAGTGAAGTTCCCTTTCGCAACTTCTCCTACTGAAATACCAGCATTAGCAAGGTTAGTTTCTAAGGAAAGTACCTTTTGCTTAGCCATAATTTGAGCTTCCTTGGCTAACTCTAACTTTCTTGCTGAACCAGCATTCTGGCTAAATAATTCAGTTTGTCGGGCTTCATCTTTTACGGCAAGGTTTAAAGATTGTAAGGCATTGAAGTACTGCTTTTGGGTATTCATAATTTCAGGATGTTCCAGGTAGCAAAGTATTTCGCCCTTTGCTACATTGGTTCCATAATACACTTTAAGACCAGTAACAAAGCCTGGAAATACACTACTTAACGTAGTTACATTTTGAGGGGGTACATCAATTACACCGGAAAGTACTAGGGTTTGTGGCAGTTTAACAACCTTAGGAGTAGCCCACTTAATACCTACGTTTTCCGCTTGTTTTGAGGTAAGCACTAAAGAAGTTGGTACAGCAACTTCTTCTTCAGTAATAGGTTCTGATTTGTTACAAGCCACCATTAAGGTGCTGATTAACAATATATATATGCTTAGATTTTTCATTATCGGTTGTTGTAATAGAGGTAGTTAAAGTAGGTTTGCCAGTAAAGCTTGGCGGCATCTAATTGTGCTGTGCGCACCTCCCATACTTGTTTAAAAAGTAGGTATAAATCGCTATAATCGCTTTCTCCTGCCTTGTAGCTTGCCATCGCCGATTGCTCTATACTTTCAGATTGAGCAATAAAACTGGTAGAATATTGAGCAAGTAACTGCTCTGCATTGGTGAACTCCACCAAAGCTTTTTGCTTTTCTAAATCAATTGCCATTTTTTGAAGATTGAGTTCTTCTTGTTTTGCCATTGCTCGGGTTGCAGCTGCTTTTGCTTTGTTTCTTTGAGCATTAAATGCTAAAGGAATACCTACACCAATTACCACAGCTTGCTGACCTATTACTTGTTCAATACTTTGATTGATATAGCCCAGTTTTAAATCGGGTAACAAACGATTCTTTTCAGTCTGACTTTCTTGCAAGGCAATTTGATAGGCAAGTTTAGCTTGTTGAACAAGCAAGTGATTGGAAGTAGTATCGGTTCTTTCAGCTTTAGCGTAAAGTATGGGTACAACTTTATTAACTGAACTACCTGTGAAAACTGAAAGCAACTTGTAATGTAATGCCAGAACTTGTCTTGATTTCTGAAGCAGAGCCTGATTTTGTCGCTCTTGGATTTGGGCAGCTGTAGCTTGAAAGTTTGGTATTTCGCCAAGCTTGGCTTTGAGTGTAAGTACTCTAGAAAGCTCTTTTAACAAACTATCAGACTTTAAAAGTACCTTCTGATTTTCTTGTTCATAAGCCGCTAAAAGGTATAACTGCCTTATAGTGAGCTTTAATTCAAGTTCTGAAAGGTCCTTTGCTAAGCTACTTTGTTCAACGAGCGCATTTAAAACCTTTTTCTGACTAGTAAGCACAGATGGCCAAGGAATAGTTTGAGATACCAGAATGGTATAATCGGTTAATCCTTGCACCTGAGTATTACCATATTGAGTTTCTAAGCTTGTTTTACCAATATCGAACCAAGTTTTAGTATCGGTCTGAGCTGCTTGCATACGAAGTTTTGCAGCTTTTAGCGCTGGATAATTACTTTTCGCTTTTTCAATAGCTTGTTCCAAATCAAGTGTTTGTGCTTGAGTAGGTTGCACAGCAAATGCTAGGAATAACACCAAAGTACCAAGACCAATCTTCTTTCCCTTTCTTGTCCCACCCTCTAAAAGAAGGTAGAGTGCAGGTAAAATTATCAGCGTGAGTATGGTTGCGCTTATAACTCCACCAACAACCACAGTTGCTAAAGGCTTCTGTACTTCAGCTCCTTCAGAACTGCTTAATGCCATAGGTAGGAAACCAAGGGCTGCAACCAAAGCTGTAACTATTACAGGACGGAAACGAGAATGAACTGCTCTCATAATTCTATTAGGAACCGATGCTACTCCTTCTTTTTTGAGCTTATTCAAATAGCCAACCAATACTATCCCATTGAGAACAGCCACGCCAAATAGGGCAATAAAGCCTACCGCTGCGGCAATACTGAAAGGCATCCCTCTAAGTGATAGTGCCAGAATACCTCCAATAGCAGCCAATGGAATTGCTGTAAATACTGCAAATGTTTGCTTCATTGAATTGAAGGTTACATAAAGCAAAATGAGGATAAGCAATAAGGCAAGAGGTACCGTGATAGTTAGTCTTGCCAAGGCATCTTGTAAGTTTTGGAACTGCCCTCCAAAGGTGTAATTGTAGCTTGAGGGTACTCCTGCAATGGCAAGCTTCTTTTTTAAGTCGGTTACTACTGAGTTTACATCACGTTTGCCCAAGGCAATACCAATGGTAATTACTCTCCTTGCCTTTTCGTGAGAAATTTGAGCAGGTGCATAAACCTTTTCAATTTTACTGAAAGCTGAAAAAGGAACTAAACTGCCACTTGCTGCTCTTACAGGAATCAATTCTAAAATTTCAGGATTTAAACGTAGACTGTCGGCGGCACGTAATACTATAGGAAATCGCTTTTCTTCCTCATAAAGCATGCCTGCTTCTTCGCCTGCCATAACTCCTTTTAATGCTTCATTTGCATCTGCAATGGTGATACCTAGCTGCGCCATTTGAACTCGATTATACCTTACCAAGTATTGTGGCATTCCATCTACTTGTTCTACTTTTACAGAGGCTACACCATCAACCTTGGTGGCTATGGCTGCATAACGTTCAGCAATGCTTAATAGGCTATCTAATTGCGGACCATAGATTTTCAATGCGATATCGCTCTTACTGCCAGTCATCAATTCATTAAAGCGCATCGCGATCGGTTGCTGAAATTCAAATTTCAGTCCAGGCACTGCAGATAAAGCCTCTTCGTATTTTTCAATTAAATCGGCTTGGGTACCTTTATCTGGCCAATCTTTACGGTCCTTAAGGACAATAATCATATCAGCATTCTCAATCGGCATAGGATCTACTGGTATTTCAGAAGTACCTATTTTGCTCACAATCTCCTTGATTTCTGGCATCCCTTGCAATGCCTTCTCTGCCTTTGTGGTGAAGTTCACCATTCTATCTGGTCCGCTTCCTTTTGGTGCACGAGTTTCAACTGCAAAATCGCCTTCTTCTAATTTCGGCAAAAACTCTCCCCCCATATTTAATATAAGGTATAAGGCTCCTATGAATAATATGAAAGCAGCACTTAACACAACCACTGGACGCCTGAGTGACCACTTAATTGCAGGGCTATAACCTCTGTAAAAGAAGTTGATAATCTTAGCTGAGAAGTTATGTTCGTGATTAATATTCGGTTTCAAGAAAACTGCACAAGCAGCAGGCACATAAGTAAGTGAAAGCAATAATGCACCCACTAAAGCAAAGGCTACGGTTTGCGCCATAGGGATAAACATCTTGCCCTCAATGCCTTGCAAAGTGAGGATAGGCACGTAAACAATTACAATAATCAATTCCCCAAAGGCAGCTGAACTTCTGATGGCACCAGCCGATTCAAGGACAATGTTATCTTTCAGAAGTCCTGTAATTGGTTGCTTGCTACTATTGTGAATGCCTGCAAATCCTAATGCGGCAACTGCACTTTCCACCACGATTACTGAGCCATCAACCACCAAGCCAAAATCAATTGCCCCTAGGCTCATTAAGTTGGCCGATACCCCAAACACCCGCATGAATAAAAAAGAAAAAAGCAAGCTAATAGGGATAACACTCGCTACAATAAGACTTGCTCGCCAATCGCCTAGAAGTAAAAGCAAAACAAGTATTACAATGATACCACCTTCCAATAGGTTTGTTGCAACTGTAGATATCGCTTTGTTTACCAATTTACTACGCTCTAAGAAAGGATGGATAGTAACTCCTTTTGGTAAAGATTTTTGTATTTCAGCTACTTGTTCCTTTACTCTTTCTATTACCTGAGCAGAGTTATCGCCTTTCTTCATTAGAATGATGCCACCTACTCTTTCGCCTTTACCGTTGGCAGTCATAGCGCCATAGCGTGGAGCACTGCCTTCAATAACATCGGCTACCTGATGTAATAGGATGGGTGAATTATTCCTTACAAGAATTACGGTTTGCTTTAATTCTTCTATATTTCTAATAATACCTTCAGATTTAACTAGGTAGATTTTCCCTGATTTCTCCAAGTAACCACCACCTTCATTGGCATTGGAAGAAGCTATAGCGTGCTGAATATCAGGAATACTTAAATTAAACTGCTTTAGTTTTGCAGGGTTGATAGCTAGCTGAATCTGACGACTTTTACCGCCAAAACTACTTATATCAACTACTCCTGGAATACCCGCTAACTGACGTTTTATTACCCAATCTTGAATGGTTCGGAGTTCTTGTAGCGTATAATATTGCTCAAACTCAGGTTTAGTTTCAAGGTAGTATTGGTAAATTTCGCCCAAGCCCGTAGTCATAGGAGCAAGTTCTGGAGTAGCCAAATTTGCCAATTCTTGGCGGGCTGTAATTAGTTGTTCCTGAACCAATTGCCTTGCTAAATAAGGATCGGTTTCATCAGAAAAAACCACTGTAATTACCGACAAACCAAAACGAGAAATTGACCTCAGTTCAATTTGTCCTGGGATATTAGATAAAGTCCTTTCTAAGGGAGTCGTAACCAACTGCTCAACCTCTTGAGTGGCTAAAGTGGGAGCTTGTGTGATTACTTGCACCTGATTATTAGTGATGTCAGGAACGGCATCTAATGGGATTTCGGCTGCGCTAAACAAGCCTGTTATAATGATAACAGCAGCCAGCATAAACGCAATGAACTTATTGCGTATGCTAAATTCAATCAAATTTTGAAGCATAAGATTCGGTAAATGTAGTACAAGGAAAAACTACGCAACTAGTGCGCCTTGCATACCGAATTTGGGAGGTTTAATCTCCTTATATGGGTTATAACAACCGAACAAAAACTCTCGGTTACTATTTCTGATAGTAATTGTAAATATCTGATAGACAGCAGATTTTAGCACTTTAAAGTTAAAAAATTGGGGCATTGCAATTACACAATGGCAGCAATGCTCAAACATAGGTAGGGAGGAATGCTCGTGATTTTTGCCTTCGTGTTTCCCAAAAGGATTGTAATGCTCATTTAGAAAATCTAAAAATCCAATACCAGGCTCTTCAAGGAGATGTTGGTTGTAGTGACCAAAAAGTAAAGGAACCTTCACAACCTCCTCATAGTCCATCCTTGGAAAAAGGCTAGCCAGTGAAGTGTAGATGAGCAAGAACCAAATTATCAATTTGTTCATAAAGCAAATATAAATTTCTTTAGCTTTGGAATCAATATAAACTGCAAAAAAGTATAAAGCTGAGTGTTTTCTGAACTGCTAACTGTCCGCGTACAAGCCTATATCCTTGAAAATTTGGAGTCGAACACCTCCAAATTAGCATTGGCTAAAAGGCCAGATTTTGAACCTAGATTGTTTCAAGAGATCCTATGTCAGATTAAAGGTAGGCAGTTACTTAAAGCCAAGGCTAGCTGGTATAATAAGGCAGGAATTATAGTTCCTCCTCAGATTAACATAGAGCAAAGTAGTTCGGAACTAACCGCTGCTAAGAAGTTTGAAGACCTAAAAGGAGACTTAGCCATTGATGGTACTGGAGGTTTTGGGATTGATACCTTTGAGCTTTCCCGCAGATTTACCAAGGTGATTTATGTGGAACCGAATCTAAGTCTGTTGCAGATTGTACAGCACAATGCAAGTGTATCAGCAATAGAAAACATCACTTTTATAAACTCAACTTTTGAGGAAGCCTACCCTACCCTACCAAAAGATTCATTTTTATATTTAGATCCATCCAGAAGAAACCAACAAAAGGAAAGGGTTTATAATCCGGAAAACTATACACCCAATATTCATAATATCGAATTAAAATCATTTAAAAATTGGATGATTAAATTAAGCCCGATGGTTTCAATTAATCAGATTATTGAAGAAGTAAAAGGAATACATACTATCCAAATCATTGATGTAAATAACGATTGTAAAGAAATTAATATCATTGGAAACGCAACACAAACAGAAGATATAATAATTAATACCCACCATTTTAACGAACACTGGTACAGTTGGAGTGGGTTATTTAATGCTGAAGAAACAACTCCTTTGAAACTTAGCGAAGTCCAAGACTTTGTATTTGAACCTTGGGTATCAGTATTGAAGTCAGGCTTGTATAAACAACTATTGACCTCAACAGAAACAACTAAGGTAGCACCTAATACCAACTTTTTTACCTCTGAAACAGATGCCCCCCACTTCCCAGGCAGACGCTTTAAAGTACTCAAAGCCTTGAAATTCAATAAGAAAGAAATAAAAGAAGCAACTGGAGGTAAGGCAGTAGTGCTGAATCGGAATTCTAAATATGCTACAGCGAATGAGTTTGCCAAACAATACCAGATTACCCAAGCAGAGCCACATTACCTGTTGTTATTCAGCGATATAGCTGGTAAGCAGCAGCTATTGCTAGCGGAAAAACTACAGTAAACTAAAAAAGCATTTGTAAGCTAAGGAAAAACCCGTACTTTTGCGGTGCGATTAACAATTGCAGGGCCCATAGCTCAGTTGGTTAGAGCATCTGACTCATAATCAGAGGGTCATCGGTTCAAGCCCGGTTGGGCCCACCTCATTATCAAGCACTTACGAGAAATTGTAAGTGCTTTTTTTATTTGGTTTAAAACATTGCCAATTGTTAATGAGTAAAACTAAGATTACGAAGGATTAAAGTGCCTATTGTTTCAATTTTCCTATTTTGTTATTGGCTTAAAAAGTTAAACTGAATAAAATTAATGTTTTCAAGACTGTAATTGGCGTGCCTCATTCTTACAAAAAGTACTTTTCCATAACTGCAGGTTGCCCTATCTGAATACTTAAAAAATAGTTGATGTTCTATGTCTAGAATAAAATTACGCCTTGCTTAAGCTAATTCTACCAGGTAATGCAACTGAATGATAGCTTAAGATTTCTCCCAGTTCAATGTTGACTACCTACCCACCTCTTCAAAAACCACATAAAAAAAGGACAAATCAAGTTTTACCTCAATTTGTCCTTGTAGTAGCGGGGACCAGACTCGAACTGATGACCTTTGGGTTATGAGCCCAACGAGCTGCCAACTGCTCCACCCCGCGCCATTTGGGATTGCAAAGGTATGTATTTATTCTGCTAGTCCAAACTTTAGGTTAAATAAATATTGATAATTGGTAAAATAATTTATAACTATTTAAAAATCAGTGCATAAAAAAGCTCTTACCGTGAAGTAAGAGCTTTTTTAGATTAAGATTTAATTACTTAATCTTAGTTTTCATAAGGTCAATAATATCTTCCTTATCCTTTAAGCGTTGCTCAAGGTGGTCGATACGTAACTGAGCCTTATCTAGTTCGAACTTAAGATCGGCCTTGGTGAATGGGTAACGGATTTCGCCTAACGAACCGTTGCTGTCTAAGAATTGCTCCAAAGTAGCTTCTTCTTCGTAGAAATAGCTAAGTGGTACGTTAAGTAGTTCAGATAGCTTAACTAAGTACTTGGTTTCTACAGAATCTCTCTTGAAAATTCTGTAAAGGTTTGCAGTACTCATATCGATGTTAGCAGCTACCTTTATAGGGTCGGTGCCGGCGCGCTCGATCGCTTTCTTGATTTTTTCGCCTACTGTCATTTGTTTTTAAGGTTAGGTTAAGAAGTTGGATGCAATATATGAATATTCTCAAAATGATTAGATAAATAAATTGACTAAACTTTGGATATATTTTTTAAACTCCTTATTTCTAGGTACTTATATTTCTCATGTGGTTTTTGCATATACCAAAATACACCTTAAAAGCTGATTAACAGATTGCAATGGAATAATTTTAAGACTAATATTAATGGTAAGACAGCAACTTTTTAACGATATACATTAGGTTCTTCCAAAAAATTACCGTGAAGGCTTTCTAAGTTCTTTATAAGAGTAATATTCACACAGACTTGATTTTAAACGAATAGTACTATTCATATTTTAAATTGAACTATTTAAAGTTTTTTTGAGCTGTTTAGTTGTTGTTGTGAAGCTAAAGTGCTAAATTTAAGGTGTTAAACTTACATAGCACTAAGTTACGAAGTGTCATAACTGTCGGTAATTGTTTAAATTAAGTTTGTGATAAGAAAAATACTACAATTAGCCAGTTATGTTTTAGCTATAGCCTCCACAATTCTGGGTGCCCTGAGTCTTGTTGTGTTCTTAAACTTAAAAACTGAACTACTAAAACTGGTAAACATAACCAATTATAATACTTTTATTGAGTTTGATAACGCCTTCAAAAGCAAGTACATAGTATTTGGTGCATTTACTGTTTGCTCACTTTTGGCTATAGTGTGTTTGCTTATAATTGTAGTTGGTAAGTATGAGGTTGTGAAGTTTATTTACATTGAAAAGCAACAGCCTGAATGGCAGCCCTCTATTGCAGCTTCTAAGCAAGAACAATCAAATTCTGAAAGATTGCGGCTTACAGTTGAGTGTTTCAATAAAAAAATTGAAGCTTCCTTACATAATAGCGTTCCTGAAGATGCTTACTCTAATGTAAACCAGATATTTAATGCCATTTGTAACGCTACTAGCGCTGTGGCAGGTATTTGCTACATACCTACTTCGGATGGTTTAAGTTTTAGGCAGATTAGTACTTTTGCAGTTCTAGCAAATAACTTTAAAGATAAGGATAAGAGTTTTACTATAAATTCTGGATTATTAGGGCAAGTTGCAAAAGATTTGCAGTACAAAGTTTTTGATAATGTGCCAAGTAATTACTTGAATATTGAAACGTCAGTAGGCTCCTTATTTCCTGAAACACTCCTGATTTTTCCCTTTTCAGATGTTAATAACCAGTGCACAATGCTGGTTGAATTGGCATTTCTTCTTGAAATTGACGAGACTTTGATTAAGGCTCTTTCCGAAATAAATCACCAAATTGCAGGCAAAATAGTACCTTTAGAGGCACAGCTTCAGTAAATCTAGTAATATGCTCAGAAATTTAAGTGTCGGTGGTAAAACAGCCTTACTTGTACTAAGTATTGTTTGTTTTGCTGTCGTAATATTAGGCACGGTTTTCAATAGGTTTGTAAAAGAGGTAATCAGAAAAAGAACCCTGTTCAGCATAGCCACAGTAACCGATTTGAAGAAACAGCAAGTAGATTTGTTCTTTAATCAGGCTGAAAGTAATTCAAAAATAATCAAAGGTATTTTTGCCAACCAACCTAACCTAGCCCAACTTTCAGATATCGAAAGGAAGGCTATAAACACTGAACTAAACCTAATAAATTCAGAAAGTTCTTTAACAAACACAATTATTCTTGATCAAAACAAGCAAATTGTGTTTTCCGAAAGCAATAGTAAGACAAGCATAAACAGAGCCTTAATTCACGAATTAAAAGAAGCCTTGCCACAATCGGATAATGCAATATCTTATGGCAATATCTTAGTTTATGGTTCAAGTTATTTATTTCCAATTGTACAGAAAATTCAGACCGATTCAGGCAAACCACTCTATCTAATAACAGCTGTTAAACTCAATAAGCTATATGGGCTATTGGCAGATACAGTAGGTTTAGGGAGTACAGGGGAAGTTTTAATTGGTTCTCTTTCTAATAATAAGAATGGTATAGTTCATAATCCTCTTCGCTTTAATCCAGATGCTTCTTTTAAATTAAAAGTAACAGCTAATGGGGCTCTTAAAAATAGTTTTTGGGAAGCTATTCAACAAAGAAACGGTACAGGCCAAGATATAGATTATCGAGGAAAAGAAGTATTAGCCTCTTGGCGATATTTGCCAAAACAAAACTGGGGTCTTGTAATTAAAATTGATGAGGAGGAAATATTTAGCCCACTAACATTTTTAAGACTCGCCTTTACTGGAACAGGTATTTTTGTGGTGTTGGTTACCCTTGTTTTAGCATGGGTGGCAAGTAGGATATTAGTAGAACCTCTAATAAATCTGAAGAATATAACCTTGTTAATGGCACAAGGGGTTTTACCTGACAAGCTACCAAGTTCAACCACAGATGAAATTGGCAAGATTTCGGAGGCTTTAAATGCTCTTGTAGATAGCATGCACAGAACGGCGCAGTTTGCTAATGAAATAGGTTCTGGCAATACCAAAGCCGATTATCAGTTACTTTCAGATTACGATGTGCTAGGGAAATCGTTATTACAAATGCGTAATAACCTTAATGAAAGTAACCTAAAGGAAGAATACAGAAACAAGTTGCTGAAAGGTGAAGCTGAAGCAAGTGAAATTGCGCGTGCCCTTCAACAGAATGTAGAATTGCTTTCAAACAGTTTAATAAGCTTTATTTGCCAGCAAATTGATGGGGTACATGGGGCAGTTTATATTTTAGGTAACGATATTTTTCAGTCTAATATATTGTTTTTAAAGGGCTCGTATGCACTAAATACCGATTCTGAGATAAAAAAGACCTTTAAAGTAGGAGAAGGGCTTGTTGGCCAATCGGTAAAAGATGGGCTCACTTATTACAGAACTGGCGTTCAAATGAATATGCCGTCAGTTAACATTGGCCTGTTTAATCCAGATACCAAATCTGGATGTTTGCTTATTGTACCATTAATATTTAATGCGGAAAAAGTAGGAGTAATTGAAATTGCTGCCTTGCATGAATTAGATAACCAAAAACAACAACTTGCATTTGCACTTTGTAAAGTTTTGGCTGCATCGGTTTACAATACCAGAATTAATGAGCGTACCAACAACCTATTAAACGAACAAAAGGAGCTTACTTCAGAGCTCCAAGAAAAGCAGCGTGAATTAGGCCAGCAAACGGAAGAGATGAAGTTGGCTCAAGCTTCATTAAAAGAAGCCTATGTACAGCTAACCAAGCAGTTTAATGAGGTTAAGCTAACAGAAAAGCGTATTCAGGTACTTATGGAAAACGCTACCGAGATTATTGCTATATATAATGAAGATGGTACCATTAGGTATGTTTCTCCTTCAGTAGAACCAATCTTAGGTTATAAGCCTGAGGAGCTAATGAGGAAAGATGATAATGAATTGGTAGTAAATGGTTTAGATGCTGTTTTACAAAGAAGAAAAGAACTGCTTGCTAACCCCGCAACGCCAATTACAATTCAGTTTACGTACAAAAACAAGTTTGGTGAAGAAGTATTTATAGAAAGCCGTGGCTTAAACATGCTTCACGACCCAGCTATTAATGGTATTATTGTCAATGCTAGAGATGTAACATCAACTGTAATGGCTGAGCGTGAGTCAAAAATCAGAAGCGAAATGCAGGCTCTGAGCGAAAACTCAACTGATATCATTGCTCGAATCAATAATTTTGGGGTGTTTTTCTATATAAACCCAACCATTAAGCAATACACAGGTTTAGAGCCAAAACAATTTTTAAACAGGAGAATTACAGATTTCCCTCTATCACAAATAGAATTATTAAATGATTGGACTAGGGTAATAGGCGAAATTCTAAGTACCCGCAGAAAAGTAAAACGTGAGGTAGAGTTTAATTCTAGCTTTGGTAACCGCACTCTAATGATTACAGCGGTACCAGAACTTAATATCGAAACCAATTCTATTGATAGTATTCTTATTGTTTGTCACGATATCACAGAGCGTAAACTCATAGAACTCGAAATTCAGAACAAAAGCAATAAAATCACTGAAAGTATTACTTACGCAAAAAGAATACAACTGGCCATTTTGCCTGAGGAAAACAGTATAAGGCAAATGTTCCCCAACTCTTTTGTAATCTTTAAACCTAAGGATGTAGTTTCAGGCGATTTTGTTTGGTCGCTTAAGAAAGATAACGACTTGTATGTTGCCGTTGTAGATTGTACGGGACATGGTGTTCCAGGTGCCTTACTTTCTTTAATTGGCTACTTTTTATTACAGGATATAACGAGGACTGAAAGTGAACCAGCACTTATATTGAACCGACTAGATAAAGGTTTAACTGATTCTTTACGCTTTAATAACGCTGAAACAGGCACTCGAGATGGTATGGATATTGCCATTTGCAGAATAAATATGGATACCCAAACTTTAACATTTGCAGGTGCACACAGGCCGTTATACCTACAAAGAAATTCAGAAGTGCTTGAATTTAAGGGAGATAAATTCCCAGTAGGTTCAATGGAATTTTTTAATGCAACAACCTTTACTCAGCAAGAAATACCTATAAGTTCATCTGATAGAATATTACTATTCTCAGATGGCTTTGCCGATCAGTTTGGCGGACCAGATGATAAAAAGTACACAGCAAAGCGCATACGTGATGTTTTTGCCCAAAACCAAGCAAATTCTATTTCAAAATTAGCCGACCTTTACAACACAGAAATTGAACTATGGAAGGGTAGCAATCGACAGATTGACGATATTCTTATGGTTGGCATTGAGATATAACTAAACAAAACGCTTTAAATTATGGAAACGGTTAAAAACGAAGCCATTAAAATTAATTTTCAAACTGGTAAAGACTCGTATAACAATGCGTTTCCTTTGCAAGAATTGATGATTGGCAACAACCTTTTGCTAATTTATAGAGGTCAGATTAACGACCATATTACCCATTCTGTCCTTACTATGGCAGAAAAGAATATGGAAAAAAACGGTGAAGAAAACCTAACGAAAAAGCGAGTGTTTAACGTAATGGTTGAATGCCTGCAAAATATAGCCAAACATGCCGATGATCCTGATAATCAGGCAGCATCTAAGTATAACTCAATCTTCCTTATTGGTCACGATGAAGATGGTTACTATATAATCAGTGGCAATGTAATTTATGGCAACAAGGTTCAAGATATGGAGCGTCGCCTTAATCTTATAAATAGTCTGGATAAGGAAAGTCTTAAATCTCATTATATGAAAATAATGGCATCTAATGATTTAACAGATAAAGGAGGAGCAAGTCTTGGTTTTGTTGAAATGGCAAGAAAAAGCGGTAACCAGCTTAAATTTTCTTTTGAAGCAATTGATAGTGAATCACAGTTCTTTGTATTGCAAACCAGTGTAATGAAAAAGAAAGTTGCCTAAGTAGACTGACCTTTCTGCTTATTGCAGTATTAATAGAAAAAGTAAAATGTGAATGGTAAATTTTAAATCTGAAGGAACTTTAAATACCCCTACAATTTCTCTTAGTAATGAAACTCAATTGCTCACTTTTTCAGGTAGGAGTTTGCCTGAAAATGCTCCACAGTTTTACAGCCCAGTATTTGACTGGTGTAATGCATTTTTAGAAAGTGGCAATAGAGATATGCCCACCATTTTCGAGTTTAAATTAGAGTACTTCAATACCTCCTCTAGTAAGCTTATTTACGAGCTTTTGAAGTTACTTTCTCAATTACCAAATTTAGAAGTGCATTGGTATTTTGAACCAGACGATGAGGATCTTTTGGAAGCTGGTGAAGAGTTTAGCGAACTTATTACTGCCAAGTTCAAGTTTATAGAATTAAACTAAGCCAAGTCAACCCCATAACGGTTAGCAATACTTTCACTCATAGAAAGGTAGATACTCTGTAACTTTGCGTTATGGCTTAATTGTTTTAGTTGCTTTTGAACTACTTTCTTATCTCCACGTTTTGCAGGACCAGTTTGTGCCGCATCAGGTCCTAGTTCTATTGCTTTTTGAGCCGTTTCAATAATTAGAGCATTAAATATTTCGCTCGGCAATTCACTATCCTTTGCAATATCAGATGCCAAGGCAAAGAGGTGGTTGCTAAAATTATTGATAAACACTGCAGCTAAGTGAGCCGCATTTCTTTCTTCTGAATTTAGCTCATAAACGAAGTTACTCATGCTGGTAGCTAAATCAATAAGCACCGCTTTTACTTCGTTCGTAGATGCTTCAATGCATATTGGCACGTTTTCAAAAGAAATAACTCTGCTTTTTGAAAGTGATTGTAAAGGATAAAAAACACCGTTAAAGGTTGCTATGCTATCCAAAACATCAATGGGTACAGAGCCTGCTGTATGCACAACAATGGCATTTTCTGGCAGTACCAAATGTTCAACAACCTGCGTTATTGCATTGTCCGATACACAGATAAAGAAAACTCCAGCCTCACTTTCAGAAAAATCCAAATAATCTTGTGGCTCAGTTTCATATAATCTGTTTGCCAAATCCATTGCTTGAGCTAAATCTCGCCCGTATATTTCGGTAATAAAATGTCCGCCCGTTTCTAAGGCTAAAGCTAAATTGGTGGCAACATTGCCAGTACCTATAATTGCAACTTTATAATCGGCCATAGTAAAATACTTAATCTTCAACTGGCAAACTCCTATTTACCGATGGAAAAATATGTAAAAGATTTGATTCGGACAGGCGAAAGTAATATTGTCGAGTTTAAGAAAACCATAAATGGTCCAGAAAAGATTGCCAAACCACTTACTGCATTTGCCAATAGTAAAGGTGGGTATCTGTTTATTGGAGTAGATGATAACAAGCAAATCATTGGTGTTCAGGCAGAAGAGGAACTTTTTGTGTTAGATAAGGCAGCCAATTTCTTTTGCTATCCACCAGTTAATATTGAAATCCAAGAACACGTAACCGACGATTTTAAAACAGTACTTGAGGTTTATATTCCTGAAAGCTCTGAAAAGCCTCACGCTATTAAAGATAAAGAAGGAGTTTTAAAGGTATACGTGAGAGTAAACGACCAGTGCCTCTTAGCGGCTCCAAGCGTGATAAATGCCCTTAAAAAGGAATATCCTGTAACTGAACAAACCCCTGCTGCATTAAGTAATAATGAAAAGATGCTGATTGCCTACCTTCAAAAAAAGCAAAAAATAACCCTGAAAGATTTTGCCAAATTGATCAATGTAAGCAAACGAAGGGCAAGCCGCATTCTGCAAACTATGATAACCAACGGTCAAATCTTTGAACATAGCTTTGAAAAGGTAAGTTTCTATACGCTTAACTAAAAGCCATAGATATCTTAGGCTGTCCCTAAATCAGTAAAATACTCCCAAAAAAATGTTACTTTCGTCGCTTTAAAACAATCACTTTACAGGTGAACTCGTTTATGAAGCCAACTTACCACGTATTGCTGTACTATTGCTACAGCCCAATTCCTGATGTAGATGCTTTTAAAGAAGCGCATCATCTTTTTTGCCTAGACCATAATTTATTGGGTCGTATTATCATTGCGCCCGAAGGCTTGAACGGAACCGTTAGCGGCACTATTGAAAACTGCCAAGCCTATATGGACTATGTGCGCAGCTTAGCAGGCTTCGAAAAAACCGATTTCAAAATTGACGAAGCTTCTGAACACGCTTTCCAAAAGCTAAATGTGCGCATTAAGCAGGAAATTGTGCATTCAGACCTTTTGCATATAAAACCTTACGAGCGCACTGGCACTCATTTGGAACCTGCTGAGTTTAAGCAAATGATTCAGAATGACCCAGATGTGGTTATTTTGGATGTTCGCTCAAATTACGAACACGCAGTAGGCAAGTTCAAAAATGCGGTAACCTTTGATATGGAGAACTTTAGGGATTTGCCTGACCATATCAATGAAATAGCCCATTTAAAAGACAAGAAAATCCTTACTTACTGCACAGGAGGCATCAAGTGTGAAAAGGCATCGGCTTTCTTGTTAGAACAAGGATTTGAAAACGTCTATCAATTACACGGTGGCATCATCAAATACGGCATAGAAGCCAAAGGAGAAGACTTTGAGGGTAAATGCTATGTATTTGATAACCGCATTGCTATTAATGTTAATGAGGTTAATCCTACCGTAATTAGCAAATGCTTCATTTGTACTGAACCATCAGATAGAATGGTTAATTGCGCTAACCCAGAATGCAATAACCACGTCCCAATATGTGAAAATTGCGGATGGGAAATGGATGGTGCTTGCAGTGATGAGTGCAAAACACACCCAAGAAAGAGAGAATACAATGGCACAGGCTACTATCCTAAAAACTTAAATGGATACGACCCTCGCATTGGCTATTTTTCACACAAAGGCAAAGCTGCCGATGGCTGCTCCCCTACCCAAGCCTCAGTAGAGTAAATTAAACTAAGTTGTTCAACCTTGCAAATCAAGGTATTTCTATATTCAATGTATTCAACCTCAGATCTTATTCTTAATACCGATGGTAGTGTTTACCACCTGAGG
>JAIYDB010000016.1 GCA_027487695.1 Cytophagaceae bacterium
ACGGGGGAGTAGGGTGGCTTGTTTCAATCCCGAAGGGATGAAATTATTGTAGCAAAAATTATTATTTTATCCTGAAAAACAACAGTTTACTTCTTCACCTTTCCAATAACATCAAACTTTGAAAATACAGCCTCGCTGTGGGGGGCATCGTCTAGTTCTGGGGTGAGGTCTTGTCCTGCCCAATGTTCATAGTGTTTGCCGTTGCGCCACAATTTACTCTTGGTTACATCATAGATATCGCCACGAAAGGCTACCCATATTTCAGGTTTATCGGTCCCGTTGCGGAGGGCAAGCTGTGCCAAAGTATATTCAGGCAATGTTTCCAATTTCTTAATTTAGGTTGTATTTTGTGGCAATATACAGTCAACTCCTTTGTTTGTAAACTTTGCTATGTCAAGTTCTGGTTCTTCACGGTCGTTACAGCATTACTTAAATAGGCTTACCAACCTTAATAACAGGAATTCGGCTATATTTTTAGGCAAGATTTCACAGAAGTATATTGACTTAGGTAGCCTTATAACCAAGAGCCCTAAAGGTTTGCGGGAGGGCATTTACCACCTCTGGGATAATAATAAATCCCTTGATTTGGTGCGGATTAATGAAAGCCAGAACCACTTTGAGCAAGCTTTGGCCAACCGCATTCAGAAGATAAAAGGACTAGCCGACTTAATCTACGAAGAATCAGGCTCTTGGAATTTGAACCTTGGTTTCCCGATGGTAAGGGGAATTTTGGCGAAGGATGGGGGTAAATTAGCAGTGCATGCCCCTTTAATGTTAAAGCCAGTAACCCTTGAAAAGGTAGGACTTACTTGGCAATTAGTAGCCCGTGCCGATGAGCCGGCAACCATCAATAAGAGTTTGATTTTGGCATTGGCTAATTACAAAAATGTAGACGTGCCTACTGATTTATTGGATTTAACCACCGATGATTTAGGTTCTGAAACCAGTAATCCCCTTACTGATTTACATAATGCAGTAAAGGAAGTACACGAAATATCGGAGTTTTTGGGTTTGATTAATTCAGAGTTGAAACCTTATGATGAATTTAATAAAGTCGATTTTCTTGCTGCGTTTGAATTAGAAAGTTTTCAATATACAGGCGAGGCAGTAGTAGGTTTATTTCAACAGGTGGACCAATACCTAATGAATGATTATAAGTTATTAATTGATAGCGGAATAAAAACAGTTTCAGAAATATTTGAAGGATTAAAACCAATTAAAAAGGAAGATGAGATAGATTCAAACGGTGGTATTGTTCAAAGAAATACAATAATTAAAGAACAAGATAAAGTAATTCCCTTGGCGGTTGATAGCAGTCAAGAACAAGTAATTGAACGAGTTAAGAATGGAGAAAGTCTTGTAGTTCAAGGTCCTCCAGGGACAGGTAAAAGTCAACTTATTGCCAATCTAGCCTCCGATTACTTGGCTAGAGGTAAGAAAGTATTAGTGGTTTGTCAGAAGAAAGCGGCTTTAGAAGTAGTTAAAGCAAGACTAGAAACCCTGAATATAGGCGAGTATCTCGGTTTGATAGAAGACTTTACAGAAGATAGACCAGCATTATATGCCCAGTTGAATAAAAATGTAGAAGCCTTGGCTCAGGTATTTATGGGTACCGTTGGAGCCGATACCTTAGAATCAGATTTTGCCCAAGCAAGTACCGATTTGGAGCAATCGTTATTTCATTTTCAGGGGTATAAGCAGGCTTTATTTCAAAGCAATGAAAGTGGTATTGCGGTGAAAGATTTGTATTTAAGTGTGCAGAATAAACCTGCAATTTTTAATGCAAATGCCATTTATAAGGAATGGTCGTGGCCCGTATTCCAAAGGGAATGGAGTAATTTGCAATTGTATTTTACCAATCAGCAAACAATACCAAGTTCTAGTTTTTGGTACAATCGAAATAATTTATCAGGTTATGCAAAGCAATCATTTACAAATGAATTAGAAAGTAATTTGCCAGTGCTTTTGCAATGGTTGCCAACCTTGGGGACCAAACTTTTTGCAGATGCTAATCACTTTGATGAACTAAAAGCTTTAATTGCCAATTGCCATAATGCCGATATGCCAATTTTGCAAGCTTTATGGCAAGATGGTAAAACACAAGAGGCTTTATTGGAGTGGTTAGATCAGGTTAACATATCGTTTAAAGATAAGATTTATAATGAGTTAAGCTTGGCTGAAATAGCTGATTTACAAGGTGCTATCAATTATATAGAAGCCACTAATGCAAGCTTCCACTTGCAAATGGAAAGGTTGTTTAAACCTGAATTTGAGGAAGCCTTAACATGTTTGGAAGGGGCAAAGGAAAGTATAGTATCCCTGCCAAAGGCTATTAAAACCCTGAAAGCCAGATATAAGTATCAGGATTTATTAAATGCTGCGCCTGTTCCTATTGAAAGCAATTGGAAGAATGGAACTATTGATAGAAACTGGCTGCTAAACTTTAGTAAGCATATTAAATATCAAATTGAACTCATTAATCAATTAGAAAGTAATGAGTTTATTCTAAAGTTTAAGGATGTTATAGAGGCGAATAAACTTGTTAGTTTCCTTTCGGAAGTAAGTAAAGCGGCTACATTAGTAAATGGATATTATCAGAAAGCGAAAACTTTTATTTCTGAAAAGCAATTTGAATTAATAGTGGAAGGTAAGTTTACCTTACCGCAAATTGTGCAAGAGTGGCAGCAATACAGTATTGCTATTCAAGGGGCTGATCAATTGTATGCTGGGTTTAATGAAAGTGCAAAAGAATTAATTAAATTAGTTGGCGATCAATATTTCAAACTTTCTATTTCGCAAATTCAACAAGAGTTATGGCAATCAATCGCTACGCTATGGATTGAATATTTGGAGCATCAATATCCTGTATTAAATCTGCCTGCGAGTCCTACGCTTAATGCGATGGAGCTGCAACTCCAAACCAAAATAACTGATAAACAGGACCTTTCCGCTAAGTTATTGCACTTGCGTCTAAAAGCTTATGCAGCAAACGCTTGGAATAGCCTAACCGATAATCCCAAGAAGAAGCATTTCGCTACCCGATTGGTATTGAAACGTCGGGTTTGGCCTGTGCGCAAGATGTTTGAAAACTTTCGGGAGGAAATGACCGCCCTAATCCCATGCTGGTTAATGACTCCCGATATGGTGAGCGCCATTATGCCATTAGAACGAGCCATGTTCGATCTGGTGATATTTGATGAGGCATCGCAGTGTTTTTCAGAACGAGGTTTACCAGCTATATATAGGGCGAAACAATTGGTTATTGCTGGCGATGACAAGCAATTACAGCCTTTTGATTTGGGTAGAATTCGATTCGTTTCTGATACCGAAGAGGAAGAAGACACCGATGAAGTGGTGGCTTTGGAAGCCCGCAGTTTATTGGAATTAAGCAGACAGTTTCTTTCTGGTGATATGTTGCGTACGCACTACCGTTCCCGTTCGCTGGATTTGATTTCGTTTAGTAATGTGCAGTTTTATGAAGGCAAGCTGCAAACGATCCCTCATTTCCATACTATACAAGAGCAAGTGCGTGGGGTACAGTGGATTAAAGTGCCTGGCGTTCTAAAGGATA
>JAIYDB010000001.1 GCA_027487695.1 Cytophagaceae bacterium
AAACCTAGCCTTACCCTTCCGCCTTATCGGTTTGTTGCAAGGCTTGTAAACGCTTGTACAATCCGCTATCTGCTGCCAATAACTCCTGATGGTTACCTTGTTCAATAAGGTGACCATTTTCTATTACTAGGATTTTATCAGCGTTTTGGATGGTGCTTAAACGGTGGGCAATTACCAAAGATGTCCTGTTTTGCATTAGGTTATCCAAGGCATTCTGAACCAATTTTTCACTTTCGGTATCTAATGCCGATGTTGCCTCATCCAAAATAAGGATAGCTGGGTTCCTCAATACTGCCCTCGCAATAGAAAGTCTTTGACGTTGTCCACCACTTAGACGCACTCCCCTATCGCCAATACCGGTTTCATAACCTTCTTCCGTAGCAGAAATGAAATCGTGTGCATTGGCCACTTTAGCAGCTTCCGTAACTTGCTCTAAGGTAGCATTGGTAGTGCTAAAGGCGATATTATTCCTGATAGAATCATTAAACAGGATGCTTTCTTGGGTAACGATACCCATAAAATTCCTAACCGATTCAATGTCATAGTCCTTAATATCTATCCCATCAATAAGTACTTGGCCTTCAGCAGCATCGTAAAACCTAGGAATAAGATCGGCAATGGTACTTTTACCGCCACCACTTGGACCAACCAAGGCAACCATCTCACCCTTATTCACAGTAAATGAAATATTATGTAGCACTTGGCGTTCGCCATAAGCAAAAGATACATTCCTAAACTCAATCGATTTTTCAAACGATACTAGCTTTTTAGCATTCGGCTTATCTAAAATCCCTACTGGGGTATCAATCAAACCAAAAATCCTTTCGCCTGAAGCAATACCTTTTTGCATACCACTGAAAGATGAAGTCAGGGTTTTGGCAGGACGCATAATCTGGCTAAAAATTACAATGTAGGTAACAAACCTACTGGCATCCATTTTAGAATCGGCACCCAATACTAGGGTTCCACCATATAACAGAATACAGACAATCACTATTGCCCCCATAAACTCAGAAACGGGCGGCGCTAATTCCCTGCGCTTTGCCATACGTAAGTTTAAAGAGGTGTACAACTCGTTTTCTTTGGTAAACTTTTCTCTAACGTACTTAATGGCATTAAAACCTTTAACAATACGCATCCCGCTAAGGGTTTCGTCTAAGATGGTAATCATCCTACCTTGAGCCATTTGAGAGCTATTGGCGTAAGACTTCAAACGCTTTGTAATCCAACCAATGAGCACGCCTGATACTGGCAATACCAACATAGTAAACAAGGTTAGCTCCCAGCTTAAGTTAATGAGTACTACAAAGTAGGTAACTAGGGTAATTGGCTCCTTCAAAACACCTGTTAAGGTATTGGCAATGCTGTTTTCTACCTCCTGCACATCGGCAGTGATACGTGCCATAATATCGCCTTTGCGCTCATTACTAAAGAAGGCAAGGTGCATAGATGTGGTCTTTTCAAATACTGCAGTACGTAAATTACGAACAAACCTCACTTTAAGCTCCTCTACAATCATTTGAGATAGGTACCTAAATAGGTTACTGAAGAAGAAACTTGAGATCAAGATTAAACTAACAAACCTTAAAGCACCAAAAGTTCCGTGTGCCAAGGCTTCTGAAGCCATATAGTAATTGAAATTATCTAAGATATAAGGACCAATTTTCGCAAAATCACCTTGCCAAACTGGCTGCACAGCCAATTTCTGCAGCGATTCTTGTGATGAACCATTTGTTCCGAAAAGCACCTGCAGAATAGGCACCAATAACGAAAAGTTCATTAATCCAAAAAGAGTACTTAAAAATGAAAAAAGAAAATAAGGAACCGCAATCTTGCCTAAGGGCTTTGCATAAGATAAAATCCTAAAATAAACTTTCATTGAATACTTTGTCCTTGCTTTTTCTTGCAGTTTCTATTGAAAAAGCAAAGGTAGCTTGTTTTTTGATTAAGTTAACTTTCTTTACTATTTCAAATACTATACCGTTTGAATAAAAACCAATTGTGAGTTTGATTGAGGTAGTTTTTTTGGCGTATTGCCCCTTTGCCGTATCTTGCGCACCTAATTATGCTACCACAACCAGTTTATAAACTCCTTACGCTCACTTTCGAAGCCCTTGGCTACCGTGTATCAATTTCAGATAACTATGATAGTGAGTCCCTTACAGATCTTAATATCAGTACAAAAAGTCTTAATGGAGGTGTTAATGAATTAGTATTGGCATATAAAGACTCCATAGACAACGGTTGGTTATGGTTTTTTCCAGCGCAAACCAAGAAACCACTTTACCTATCACTGCCACAGCCATACCCATTGCCTACCCAAACTATTGGAACGGCTACTAAATTGGCATATACTTTTGGGCTTGGTAGTTCCCAAGCAGATGGCAAAATATTTATCCAGTATAAAACAGAATCGCCAATTGCTGTTTTGGGTAAACTTGCCACTTTTACCGATTTCATATTTTACTTAAAACCTGCAACCCGAATTGGAGAAGCTTATGCTGCCCTTGGTACAGAAGGTTCAGTAAATGCCTTGGTAAAGTTCGGACTAAGTGCCAAACAAACAGGATTATTAGCTTCTGAAGCTACCGCCTTAGAAAAATGGCATGGCAATCTTCCTTTTGTGGATGTAGCCAAACGTATAGACTTCGTTCAACATACCGATAAAGGCTTTCTGATTTCAAGTTTTATTAAGCCAAAGAAAATTAAGCAGCTAGAAACCTTCGGAAAGCCGCATTTAGCATTTCTGGGTACCATGTACGAGCGCTCCGTAATGCGTGGACCGCTAAACTATGCTCCTTTTTGGCAACAAATAAGTGAGCAGGTGCAAGAACTAGGTGGCTTGGTAAACAAACACGCTAGCGATCCTACTCGCCAGGAATTACCGAATAAGCTTAATTTGAACCAACTAACTACATTAAGTAGCTTATTAATAGATACTTGGCAGCAGTTAGATGATTACCCCGAGGTTTTTGTAGCCTATTCACACGGTAGTTTAAATCCTTCCAACTGTTACCTTTCAGCGGATAGATTTTACGCTTTTAATTGGGAGCACAGCCACCCTGCCCTACCAGTTTTGTTCGATCTTTTCCAATTCCATTTTAGGGAAGATATGCTTTTGGTAGGCAAGGGCGATGTTTTGGTACGTAAGGCAATTGACCAAGCCTTAAAACTACCTGAAGCACAAGCATTAATCAAAACCTTTTTGGTTGAACCAGAGCAATACTATTTAATGTTTTTGCTTTGGCGATTGAGTACCGATGCTTTGTTTCACGCCAAGCTTTTTATGCCAAACAGTAATTCCCAAAACTTACTTAATATTTGGCTAAAAGTATTTGACGACGCACTTAAACGCATACAGTAAGCTTTTTCTGTTTAATTGCTATTCAACAAAATTTTTGCTTTCTTAGCTAATTCATAAACCAAAGCATCTGTTTTGCGTTATTGATTTTACATACTAGAAAGCGAATATTTTAAATATAGTGAGCAAGAAAGCGGTAATTCTCGGAACAGGACTCGGTGGTTTAGCCACTGCACTCAGACTAACAACAAAAGGCTACCAAGTTGAAATGGTGGAAAAACACCATCAGCCTGGTGGTAGACTTAACCAACTCAAAAAAGATGGTTTCACCTTTGATATTGGTCCGTCGTTCTTTTCTATGAGCTATGAGTTTAAAGAACTTTTCGATTATTGCGGCATTGCTAATCCACTAGCATTTAATGAATTAAACCCATTGTATGCAGTTTATTTTTCGCACAGAGATAAGCCTTATTATATCCACAAGAACCTTGAAGAACTAGCCAAGGAGTTCGGGATGAACGAGCCCGACTTTGTAAAAAAGGCGCAAGGTTATTTAAAAAACGCCAAGGAAATATTTCACGATACGGAATACAGAATTGTTAAGCGCAATTTCGATTCTAAGCTAGATTACTTTATGGCGTTGGCATCGGTACCGCTAAAACACGGTCCTGCCCTATTCAGAAATATGTGGCAAGAGCTTGGCAGGCATTTTAGCCACCAAGATACCAAGGTGATTTTCTCTTTAGTTGCGTTCTTCTTAGGAGCAACCCCATTCGATACCCCAGCGGTTTACAGCCTACTAAACTATACTGAGTTACAGCACGATGGTTATTGGAATGTAAAAGGTGGTATGTACAAGATTGTAGATGAGATTGTTGCCATCTTAAAGCAAAGAGGGGTAACTTTTCATTTCAATACAGAAATTGTAAGCATTAAAGGTACCAATAGTGCAATGGAAGGGCTAGTAGCCGCCGATGGCAGGGTATTTAAAGGAGATTTATTTATTTGTAACGCCGATGCTGCCTCGTTCCGTGGTAAGCTATTAGGCAGAAGAAGTTATCAAGAACCAAAACTTGATAAAATGGACTGGACCTTAGGGCCATTTACCATCTACTTAGGGGTAAAAGGTAAAATAGATGATTTGCATCACCATAACTACTTCTTAGGCAGTAACTTTAATGAATATGCAAGCAATATTTTCAAGACCAGCGTAAATCCTGAAAAGCCTTATTATTACGTAAACGTAAGCAGTAAGAGCAATCCAGAATGCGCACCAGAAGGTTGTGAAAATATCTTTATTCTTTGTCCGGTGCCAGATTTGCGCTACAAGCCAGATTGGTCAGATTCAGAAGCCCTTGCCGATAATATTATTGAAGACCTTGGCAATAGAATAAACTTCGATTTGAAGGGTAATACCTTAACCCGTACCATTTACAGCCCAGTAGAATGGGAGAAAATGTTCAACCTGTACAAAGGTAGCGGCTTAGGCTTGGCTCACGGACTAAACCAGGTAGGTGGCTTCCGTCCTTCAAATAAAGACGAAGGCTTCGATAACCTCTACTACGTAGGTGCAAGCACCATTCCAGGTACTGGATTACCAATTGTGGTTATCAGTTCTAAATTGGCAATGGAAAGAATTTTGTTGGAACATCCGAATAATTAATCTACCTTTTAAGATTAAACTCACTTATTACGATGGATTTTTATAATGAAACTGTAATGGCCTGTAGCAAACTGATTACCAATAGGTATTCTACAAGTTTTTCTATGGGTATCAAAAGCTTAGATAAGCGCTATCACGCCCCTATTTATGCCATTTATGGTTTCGTTCGCTTTGCCGATGAAATTGTGGATACTTTTCACAACCACAACAAAGCGCAGTTGCTAGAACGTTTCACCAGTGAAACCTATACCGCAATTGCAGAAGGTATTAGCTTAAATCCAGTTTTACAAAGCTTTCAGCTTACGGTAAACAAGTATAAAATAGAGCACGACCTTATCGCTGCCTTCCTACATTCAATGGCTATGGACTTGGAGTTAGAAACTACCAACCAAAACAGCTATTCAGAATACATTTACGGAAGTGCTGAAGTGGTAGGACTTATGTGCCTGCGTGTATTCTGCGAAGGCGATGAATCTGAATACCAACGCTTGAAGGAACCTGGCAGAAGACTAGGTGCGGCCTTTCAGAAAGTAAACTTTCTGCGCGATATGCAATCAGACTTTGAGGAACGCGGCAGAGTATATTTTCCTGGAGCCAACTTCCATACTTTCGATTTAAAGACCAAGCAAGAAATTGAAGCCGATATTAAAGCGGACTTCGATGCAGCCTTAGAAGGAATTAAGCAATTACCAGCTGGAGCAAAAGAAGGGGTATATATGGCATATATCTACTACTTAGCTCTGTTTCAAAAGATAAAGAAGATAAGACCAGAACGCATTTTAAAAGAGCGCATTCGGGTACCCGATTTCCAAAAGCTTATGCTTATGGGACTTTCCTATGCAAAACTAAAGGCTAATACGCTATAAGTTCAATTGTACTATGACTTTCGATTTTGGTATTTATACCTATTTCATGCTTCATATACTTTCGCTTTGCTTTCCGCTATTGCGCAGTTTTGAGCATAGGATAAAGTATTGGAAGCAATGGAAGTACCTATGGCAAGGCATGCTTGCAACAGCAGTGTTTTTTATCGCATTCGATATCTGGTTTGCTTACTTAAAAATTTGGTGGTTCAATACTGCCTATTTCTCAGGCATTTGGATCGTGAACTTACCATTAGAAGAATGGTTGTTCTTTCTTGTAGTCCCCTTTTGTTGTGTTTTCATTTACGAAGCTGTTGGCTATTATATCAAAGGCGATTTACTCAAACGATCGTCTAAATGGATAACATTATTACTAGTTATTTTACTTTTAAGTACCTCATTACTAAACTATGAACGTATGTACACGTTCTATAAACTAGGCTTAGCAGGAATAGGACTTATAATCCATTGGATAGTTTTTAAAGATAAGTATTTAGGTAAATTTTATGTTAGCTTCCTATTTGCCTGCATACCCTTTTTACTGTACAATGGAGTACTAACCTCTTTACCGGTGGTGATGTACGACAATACCGAAAACTTAAATATCAGACTCTCAAGTTTAGTAGGGATACCTTTCCTAAACATCCCGATTGAAGACTTTGGCTATAACCTACTTATGCTCTTAATGAACATTTCTTTTTTCGAGTATTTTAGGCAACAAGCAAAACACACAACTCAACCAAACAGTTAATATTAAACTCATCACAACTCAAATGGCACTAAACCTTAATGTAACCATTGACGACAACTCAGGCTTTTGCTTTGGGGTGGTGTATGCCATAGAGATGGCAGAGGATATTCTGAATGAAGAACATAACCTTTACTGTTTGGGCGATATCGTACATAACGATGAAGAAGTTTTACGCCTTGAACAAAAGGGGCTAAAAATCATAACTCATTCGGAACTTGAAAGCTTAAAAGATAGCAAGGTACTTATTCGTGCCCACGGTGAACCACCTTCTACCTACGAAACAGCCTTACGCAATAACCTTGAGCTGATTGATGCTTCTTGTCCTGTAGTTCTTAAACTGCAAAACAGAATTAAAAACAGTTTCGATAAGAAAGAAAAGATATACATTTTCGGTAAGCATGGTCACGCCGAAGTAATTGGTTTACTAGGTCAAACAAACCAAGAAGCAGTAGTTTTTCAGGATATAGATGAGCTCAATATTCCAGAACTACCAAGAAGTATTACGCTTTATAGTCAAACCACCAAAAGCACCGACAAATTCTATAAAATAAAACATACCTTAGAAAACAGCGGTATCGCGGTAAATGCCAACGATACCATTTGTAGGCAGGTAAGCAACCGAGATATTGAGCTTCGTGAGTTTGCCCATAAATTCGATACCATTATTTTTGTAGCAGGAACTAAAAGTAGTAATGGTAAGGTTTTGTACAACGTCTGCTTACAAAACAACCCCAATACCCACTTCATTAGCAGACCCGATGAAATTGAATACCAATGGTTTAAAGTAGGAAGTTCTGTAGGTGTTTGTGGTGCAACCAGCACTCCAATGTGGCTAATGGAACAAGTACGCGACCGTTTAATAGCATTATAAAAATTCAACAATAAGTATGTTACCCCTCTGGATTAATATTATTCTTTGCATTGCAACCTTCTTTTTTATGGAAGGTGTCGCATGGTTCTCACATAAGTATGTAATGCACGGGTTTCTATGGAGTTGGCACAAATCACATCACCACCCTTATAATGGTGTACTAGAAAAGAACGATTTGTTTGCTGTGGTTTTTTCCATACCAGCAATTGCTACCATTATAGTAGGCCTAGAATTTAGCTTTCTATATTGGTTATTCTGGGTAGGTCTAGGGATAACAGGTTACGGTATATTTTATGTTCTATTCCATGATGTTTTGGTTCACAGACGTATAAAACACGGTATGCGCCCAACCAATAGTTACCTGCGTCGTTTAATTAGAGCGCACAAAATTCATCATAAAGTAACCGAAAAAGAAGGTAACGAAGCCTTCGGGTTCTTGTATGCACCAAAGAAATATGAGGCATCTAAATATGAAGGTTAATTAATTTTCCGTTCTTAGTAATAGAACGGAATAATTTTTGAATAGCTAACCTCATATTACTAACTCAAACACTGATCTATGTTTCAACTTACACCAGTAGTACGCAATATTCTGATTGTGAATATACTGGTTTTCCTTATACCTGAAATTATGAATACCTCCGAACTTATGGTTCGGATATTCGGGTTGCATAATGTAGCTAGTCCTCTTTATATGGGTTGGCAGTGGGTTACTTACGCCTTCTTGCATTCAGGTTTCAAACATATATTACTTAATATGATAGGACTCGTTTTTTTCGGTCCTATGCTAGAAAGCGTTTGGGGAGCCAAGAAATTCCTATTGTTTTACTTAGTGTGTACGCTTGGAGCCGCAGCCCTTTACAACGGGATATGCTATTATGAACTTCAGCAACAATTAACCGCTGCGGAAGCCTTTTATAGCAATCCAAATGCAACTGATTTTCAGTTATTTATAAAAAGGTTTTTCCCTGAATACCTTAATAGCGCATCTGGCTTTGCTAATCAATGGGAGAATGTTCCAAATAGTTTGTACCATATTAATGCAGCTAAAAACGAAATTGATAATCTTATTATACTGAAAAGAAATGTACCCATGATAGGTGCATCAGGCGCAATCTATGGCATTTTGGCAGCCTTTGGTTTGCTATTCCCTAAAATGGAATTGATGCTATTATTCCCACCTATTCCTGTAAAGGCGTGGGTTCTGATTTCTATATACTTTATAATGAGTGTTTACCAAGTGCTTAATCCTGTTCCAGGCGATAATGTTGCCCACGTTGCCCACCTTGGTGGTATGGTGATTGGTGGAATATTCGTTTACTTCTGGCGCACAGGAAGTAGGTATTATTAAAACATTTATCTTCAACACAAAATTACGCTAACCAGCTATGGGTTTAAAAGAAGATGTTAAGCAAGCCATTACAGGTCGCAATAGCGCTGTAAGGCAGCTTATTGCAATAAACTTGGCTGTATTCTTACTTTATGTAATTGTAGCCGTAAGTCTATTCCTTTTCGGGCAAAGAGAATTGATCACTTATGTAGATATGGTTACTGCTTTACCAGCAGCTTGGTACAATGCCCTTGAAAAGCCATGGACCTTAATCACTTACTTTTTCATGCACCACGATCCGTTTCACATATTCTTCAATATGCTGATGTTCTATTGGTTCGGGATGTTAATCGAGGAGTATTTGGGCAGAATAAGGCTTTTCAACCTTTATATTTTAGGAGGGTTGTTTGGTGGTTTAATGTACATCTTAGCCTATAACTTATTACCTGGCCTGCAAGATTTTGCTAAAGCAGCCATTCTTATTGGTGCTAGCGGAGCAGTGTATGCCGTAGTATTAGGTGCGGCTACTTTATTGCCTGATTATAGATTTAACCTATTCCTATTCGGACCCGTAAAAATCACTTGGATAGCAGCGGCCTATGTAATCATTTCTTTCGCTTCCATTCGCTCAGAAAATCCTGGTGGAAATATTGCTCACTTAGGTGGTGCCTTGTTCGGTTTTATCTACATTAGCCAACTACGTAGCGGGAACGATTGGGGTAAGCCATTGAACTATATCAGAAATACCATTCAGCATATATTCTTTGCAGAACCTAAAATGACCGTAACTCGAGGTGGTAATACCTCTCGTTTTCCTTCTAAAAGTAGTAGTTCTAATGCAATGCCATCTGAAGAAGATGTAAATCGTATTCTAGATAAAATCATTAGTTCTGGTTACGATAGCCTCACCAAAGAAGAAAAAGCACTTCTTTCAAGGGCAGGTCAAAATAAATAGCTACCTAGCAGTTTAAATACTCTAATCCAATTTACACTTTAACCTGAAATGAGCACCCAATCTTTTGAAAATCTGTTGTTTACAGTAAGCGATAGCGGCATTGCCACCATTACTATAAACCGTCCTGATAAAATGAATGCTTTAAATCGTGCAACAATTGCCGAAATTAAAGCAGCCGTTGAAAGGGTAACCGACGATAAAAACATAAAGGGGGCAATTATAACGGGTTCGGGACCAAAGGCTTTCGTAGCTGGCGCCGATATCCAAGAGTTTAAAGAGCAAAGTGATATTACCGCTCGTAGGTTTGCAGAAAATGGGCAAGAGGCATTTCAAATGATTGAAGACTCTGCCAAGCCATTTATTGCCGCTATCAACGGTTTTGCATTAGGTGGCGGTTGCGAATTAGCAATGGCTTGTCATATACGCCTCGCTTCTGAAAATGCTAAATTTGGTCAGCCAGAAGTGAAATTAGGACTTATACCAGGTTATGGAGGTACCCAACGCTTAACCAGATTGATTGGTAAATCTAAGGCCTTAGAACTAATGCTCACTGGCGATATGATAAACGCTAATGATGCATTACAATTGGGATTATTAAATTATGTACTTCCAACTCAGGAAGAACTCATAGCCAAGGCAACTGAACTTATCAATAAAATAACAGCAATGGCGCCTATTGCCGTAGGGCTTATCATTGATAGTGTGAACGCCTATTATACCGATCAGAATAGCTTTAATACTGAAGCAAATAACTTTGCAGCCTGCTTCCGCACCGAAGATATGCGTGAAGGTGTAAATGCCTTCTTAGAAAAAAGGGCTCCTGAGTTCAAGAACAAATAAGCATAAGTATTTCAGTTTAATAATCAAGGTATGGCCGGTACGCTAAAAAAACTGGCGGGACAAACAGCGGTTTATGGCATCAGTAGTATAGCAGGACGAATGCTAAACTACTTGCTCGTACCCTTTTACACCAGTATTTTTTCAGCAGCAGCCTACGGAGTAGTCACCGAAATTTATGCCTATGTAGCCTTTTTAAATGTACTCTATACCTTCGGTTTAGAGACGGCATTTTTCAGGTTTGCGACCAAGGAAAAAGAAAGAGCTGGCGAATATTACCAGCAAGCATTTAGTTCAGTATTGTGGGTAAGTATATTTATTAGCAGCATTTTAGCATTAACAGCAACGCCTATTGTTAATTGGTTAAACTACCCAGGCAAAGAAAGCTATATCTATCTCATGGCAGCCACCATGGCGGTAGATGGTATTGTAGCTATCCCTTTCGCACAGCTTAGACTGAAAGGAAAGGCAATGAAATTTGCTGGAATTAAGCTTGGGAACATTGCTTTAAACATTGGGCTCAATATCTTCTTTCTAGGGATATGCAAGCACTTTGCAGAACTACCTCAAAGTGAGGGTTTTGCAGCAATACTTGGTAGCTGTTACAATGCTGAAATTGGAGTGGGTTATGTCTTTATTAGTAACCTAATAGCCAATGCTTTAATGGTGCCTATGCTATTTTCTGAAATAGCTAAGATTAACTGGTTAAAATTTGAATGGCGAATTGCAAAACCACTTTTAGTTTACGGCTACCCTATATTATTGATGGGTTTAAGTGGAATGGTCAATGAAATGTTAGGTAGAGCTATGCTGAAAAAATACCTGCCTGCTAACTTCTATCCAAACCTATCCAATGAAGCTGCTCTAGGTGTTTATGGTGCTGTTTATAAGCTATCTGTTTTTATGCAGCTTACTATCCAAGCATTCAGATATGCGGCAGAACCGTTTTTCTTTTCTTCCGCATCGGATAAAAATGCTAAGGAAGGTTATGCCTTAGTAATGAAATGGTTCGTGATTTGGTGTTGTGCCTTATTCGTACTTATAAGCTTGAATCTGAATTGGTTGGCTCCTATTTTCCTACGTCAGCAGGTTTACCTCACAGGTCTGGCTGCAGTGCCAATGTTATTGTTAGCTAACTTATTCTTAGGGGTTTATTATAACCTCAGCATCTGGTTCAAACTTACCGATAAAACTTATGTTGGTACTTGGTTAAGCTTTGGCGGGGCTGCTATTACCATACTTGGTAATCTTATACTCATACCATTGTATGGGTATATGGGTAGCGCAATTGGCACCCTCATTTGCTATGGACTTATGGCAGCGGTATGTTTTTATTTAGGACAAAAGCATTACCCAATCCCCTACCCTACAGTTTCAATTTTACTCAATTTAAGCATCGCGGTTTTGGTAGTTAGCCTTACTTGGTTAGATACCAGTTTAAAGGAAATTTATGGCAATTTATCGGTTAATCTTTTCCACCTTGCTCTAGCTTTAGTTTGGGTTGCAACCATAGCTTTTGTAGAACGAAAATCAATCGCTATTTTAGGCAATCGGTTAGTAAGAAGAGGCAAATAAGGCATTAAACACAAATACAACATACTATCTATTAGCTAATTACAAAAGCTAAGCATTATAATACATTATGAAGTGGTGGGAAAAACCCGGTAATCAACCTATATTAGTTACAGGAGCTGTACGGTCTGGTACCACCTTTGTTGGTAAAGTTTTAGCAGAAACGGAAGGGGCTATTTACGTTTCGGAACCCTTTAATATTCACAATAAAAAGGTTTACGATACACAGTGGGAAAACCAGTGGACTTACCTAACCGATGCCGATAAACCTGCCTATTATAAAAAACTCTGCAATGCTTTCAAATTAGAAGCAGTTACAAAGAGCCCATTATCATTAAATGGCATTAGGGCGTTCTTGCACGAAATGGCGCTGAGTTTTGTTGGCAGCCCTGAAAGAGTGATTATTAAAGACCCTATAGCCTTAGCAAGTACCAATTTTATACATAAACATTTCAATGCCAAGGTGGTACTTTGCGTACGTCACCCAGCAGGATTTGTGCAGAGTATGCAAAAGCTAAATTGGCTAGCGGACCCTAACTATTTCCTTAATCAACCTGCCTTAGTAGAAAGATACTTATCATCAATAAAGGCCGAATTAGAAGAATACAAGCACGTTACAGAACCCAATATCGAAGTAAACGCTCTTGGTTGGAAAGCCCAAAATCTGATTGTAAAGCAGCTTTTAGATGAAAATCCATCATTCATATTATTAAAGCACGAAAAGCTATCCAATAATCCAGTTGAAACTTTCAAAGATTTACTTAAAGAGCTAAAACTACCCTTAACATCTGATCTAGAATTGTTCATAAAAAACCATACTAGTTCTAATAATCCAGAGCAAACAAGTAGCAACCAGCCCCATACAATTAAGCTAAATGCCAAGGCCAATTCTCAAGGTTGGAAAAAAAAGCTAACTTCCCACGAAATTAGTACTATTAAAGCTATCACTGAACCAGTTGCATCGTACTTTTACAATGAAACTGAATGGTAGTAAAACTTAACCAATGGTAAATAACGCGCTATTACCTAAAACTAACTTTTGGATTATACCTGCCATTGGGCAGTTTGAACAGTCTTTTACCATTTGGATTGCAGGTAAGCCTTGTTCAGGCAAAACTACACTTGCAGCTAAACTTCATTCACTTTTTCAAGAAAAAGGATTGCTATCTATCCATTTAGATGGCGATGACCTCCGTAGTGGGCTTAACAACAACCTTGGCTTTTCCCCACCTGATAGAACAGAAAATCTAAGACGAGCCGCTGAAGTTTCTAAACTACTCAATACCAATAAGATAATTACAATAGCTAGCTTTATAACCCCATTAGAAGAGAACAGAACAGCAATAAAGGAAATCATAGGCACCAATAACTTGTTATTTGTAGGACTAGATTGCGACCTTGCCATTTGTGCTCAAAGAGATGTTAAAGGTCATTATGCCAAAGTAAACACTGGCGAAATAAAAAACTTTACAGGTATTAGTGCCCCTTTTGAAAGCTATAAAACAGCAGACTTGATATTAGATAGCGGCAACCTAAGTATAGAGCAATGTATAGAAGCTATTATAGAGGCAGTAAATAAGAAGTTCGATGCGTAACAACATTAAGAACAATCACCTTTTTCTGCTTGAATCTGAAGCTATTGGCATTATAAGGAAAGCCATTTTTAGTTTCAAAAATCCAGTAATGCTATTTAGCGGTGGAAAGGATAGTTTAGTGATGTTGCACCTAGCCTACCTAGCCTGCTATCCCAATAAAATTCCATTCCGAATACTTCATATAGATACCGGTCATAACTTCCCTGAGACTATTGTTTTCAGAGATGAAGTAGCGGCTTTATATAATGTTGAACTATTGATAGGTTCTGTAGAAGATACCATTGCTCAAGGCAAATCAGTTGATGAAACGGGTCCTGGTGCAACAAGGAACGGTATTCAGAGCATCACTTTAATGGATACTATACATCAATATCAATTCGATTGTGTATTTGGTGGAGGCCGACGCGATGAGGAAAAAGCACGAGCAAAGGAGCGTATCTTTTCATACCGCAACTATAATGGTAAATGGGAGGCTGAAAATCAGCAGCCAGAACTTTGGAATCTCTTTAATTTAAATACCAACGAGAACAGCCATTACCGTTGTTTCCCCATAAGCAATTGGACAGAAATGGATGTTTGGCAATACATTGAAGCTGAACAGCTTACCTTGCCAAGTTTATACTTTAGCCACCAAAGAAGTGTGATTGAACGCGGAGGAATGTGGCTGGCAAATCATCCATTTATATATCCTCAAGCCACTGAAGTAGCCAAAATAGAAACCATTAGATTTAGGACCCTAGGCGATGTTACCTGTAGCGGAGCAATTCCTTCAACTGCAACCACAATTTCAGATATTATAGAAGAATTACAACACTTACGTATAAGCGAACGAGGTGGCAGGGCCGACGATAAACGCAGCGAAGCCGCTATGGAAAACCGTAAAAAACAAGGCTACTTTTAAAATGGAAATCCTTAAACGTATTCGTTTTGCAACGGCAGGTAGTGTTGATGATGGCAAAAGCACCCTTATTGGTAGGCTTTTGTACGACCTTGACCAATTAAAAACCGATCAAATTGAGGCCCTCCATAAAGATGGTGAGTTAAACTTAGCCTTCGTCACCGATGGTTTAATGGAAGAACGTGCCAAAGGTATTACCATTGACGTTGCTTACAGATACTTCACAGGTCATAACACCCGCTTTGTTTGTGTTGATGCTCCTGGACATGAAGAATACCTAAAAAATGCCTTTACCGCGTTTACTCAAGTACAAACCGTTGTGCTTTTGGTTGATGCAGTAAGGGGATTAAGAGCTCAGCTTTCAAGACATTTGGCTATTTGCCAGATGTTACAAATACCAAATATCATTATCGCTATCAACAAGTTAGATGCGGTTCCTAATCCTGAAACAACCTACATTAAACTACTAGCTGAACTTAATCTTCCTGAAAACACCATTTGCATTCCCATTAGCGCTCTAAATGGCGATAATGTTGCATTCAAAAGCACAAACTTTCAATGGTATAGCGGTGCTACTTTAATTGAGCTTATTGCACAAAGTAAAGGTGTAAGTTCACCTTACCCTCATATCCGTTTTGAAGGAAATATTGAAAATACCCAGTATGCAAGATTTGAAGGGAACACCATACTTCTAAATGGTAACTGGGTGGATGCCCAATCCGGTAAAGCAATAAGCTTCAATAACCTATTAGTAAATGGAAAATCTGAATGGGAGGAAATTGAAGGTAATGGTCAGGAAGCAATTGCATTAACCATTAATGGCACAAATACGTTTTCCTACCTTATTCCTGAAAGCAAAAAGCCATTACAATTTGGCAAGGAATTAAACATCCAATGTTTTTGGATTGTAGGGAATCCACAGTTAAATACCATCTATCAGTTCAATATAAATCAGCAATTAGTTTCAGGAAGTATTACCAAAATTGAACCGGTACTCGGTGGTGGTAACCCCGATACTTACTTTTATAATTTACAAGTTACTCTTTTGGAAGATTGTCTTGTTGAGCCTTACCATTTCGGTAGCAGTATAGGCACAGTAACTATTAATTCAAATAATACTGTTGTTGCCGGTGGTATTGTGGTTTAATTCGCAAAGGTGTGCAAACCCACCACATTCAAATATACAGCCCAAAGAACTGCTAAAACGGCACCTATCAAATAGGAGTAACTCAACTTTGCCCTCTCCTTTTTAACTGACCTAAAATCGTATCTGGATTTACCGTAAAGAGTAATGGCTAAAGCCACTACCATAAAGGCAAGGATTAGTACCAAGGTGAATTGCTGCCATCTAAGCATAGAAATTAAACCCAATACAAGTCCTATGGCAATACCTGGAATTAAAACTGTGTATTGAAAAAAGTCTTTTTTAAACTCTTGCACAATATAGTTTGAGGTAGCTGCTCGCAAAAAGAAAGGCACCAATGGTCTTGCAACTAATATCGCTGCTGCGAAAAGCGGTGCTGCAGCCACATAACCAAACCATTTTGGCGATGGGGAAAAGAATACCAAAACGCCCAAAAACCTTCTGGAAAAGAAACTTGCACCTATAAAACCAAAAAAGAAAAACACTGAAAAAAACACAAACCAACTCAATAGTAATCGATATTGTCTGAGTTGTGTATTGGCAAACAATCTTGAAAAAACCAACGTAAGTAATAACGAAAGCGCTGGACCTAAACCATAAAAAAACAAAACTCTATCTAATTCATATTTGCCTGTTGCATTTAAAAATTTCAACGCATCAAAATAAATAATACCCTTAAACTCAAAGGTTGTTGCTGCTAACATAGAAACAAATAGCTGTACCGTCCATAACAATATAAAAGCTATTAAGCCTGCGGCAATACTATTTATAGATATTATTCTTAGATCAGTAAATACTTGTTTTTCAGTTAATTGAATTTCCATCTAGTTAGCAGATTTATAAAATTATAAAAACAAACAAGGAGCAGTTTTAACCGCTCCTTGTTTAATATCAGTAAGAAAAATTACGCCTTAGCGTTATTCTTACGCATTTTACGGATACCGAAAGCAACACCAGACGCAATTAGCAAGCTAGCACCACCATCTATTGGAACACCGCTAGCACCACCTGGATTACCAGACTGACCAACAGGAGTACCTACGTTTCCACCTAAACCTGCGCAATCTTCAGCATCGAAATCTGCATCGCCAGGAACGCAAGGGTCAGCAAAAGCAACAGAAGAAGTTGCTACTAAAAATAGAGCGATAGCTGCTACTTTAATGTTTTTGAAAATAGTATTCATTTTGTTTGTGGATTAAAGTTTTAGTAAGAAGCAGCCAGAACTCATAATTAAGTTCTGACTGCTGTATTAGTTAATTACTTAACTGAATAGAAGATTTTGCGAGATACAACGCCTTCTGGAGTGCTTACTTTCACTACATATACATTAGACTTGTTTAAGTCGAATGATACTGACGTGTTACCGTTAGCATTTACAGTTTTAACAACCTGACCAGCAGTGTTGTAAACGTTAATTGTAGCGTTAGCAAGTTCTACTGTAGCGAAGTTTACATTTACTTCGTTGTTAGTAGTGAATACATCTACTGACTTGCTAATAGCTGAAGTGTTACCAGAAGTGAAGTGGATATAGAAACGGTTAGTACCACCAGCAGTTTCGAAAGAGAATGGCTTATCGAAAGCTACAGTTTTACCAGTTCTACGATCTTCGATCATAAGAGTACCGTTGAAACCAGCAACTTCAATTGGGTTGATAGTGTAAACACCACGAACTTTAGTTTCGATGTTTAAAGTTGCAACACCCATAGCGTCGAACGAAGGAGTGTTTACGAAAGTGAAGTTACCTTCAGCATTTGAGAAATATGCGTTAACTGCATCAGATTCGTTGCTGAATAATTTTTCAGCGTCATCGTTTGAAGTTGCATCGTTATTAGCATCAGCTACAACTACTACTTCGTCAGAAATTGAAGTGTTACCACTTGTTACAGAAATACGAACGATGTTTGAAACTGGAGCAACATTACGTAGAACTGAAACAGTTGCAGAGCTAATACGAGCAGAAGCAGGGATGTTGAATTGTTGAGTAACACCACCAGTTGCTGAAGCACGACGTGCAAGGAAACCTTGACCTACTGCTAATGTATTGCTACCACCGTTAGTTGCAACACCAGATGCATTGATTACTGAATACTGACCATTAATCCATACCCAAGCAAAACCATTGTCGTTAGAGTTTGCAGCAGCAACATCTGACCAAGAAATTGGAGAGTTGAATGGGTTACCTAAAGCATTGTAACCTTTCGGTACGAACGGAGCGTAAGAACCAGAAGTACGAGTGAAGTTAACTGAGGTATTGCTAGTTGTAACTGCACCAGTTAATTCTACGTTAGTGCTGTTAGCAAATAGTGGCAATACAGAAGTACCTTGAACAACTGAAGCATTTAAAGATGAAGCAACCCAGTTATTAGCGGTTTCGCTATAAGTATTTACGTTCGCTAAGCTACCAAAAGTAGATACAGTTGCACCAGCAGCTAAAGGAGCTAATTGGAAACGACGAGCAGTTTCACCAACTGAAACAAAACGTTGTGTGTTTACATTACCAGAAATAGTACCAGTCCAAGCGTTAGTGAAGTTATCAATGATAGCAGTCTTTGAAGCTGTAGATACTAGAGTTAAGTTACCATTAGCGTTTAATGAACCGCTAACTAATTCAACCTTATCAGTTACGTTTAATGCAGCTGATACAGTTACTGTAGAGTTGTTCATTACACGTAAAGTATTCACAGTAGTAATACCGTTTCCTGTATTTTGAGCAATACCACCAGTGTAGAAATATCTAGCACTTGAAGAGAATGAACGAGCACCTGTTGATTGCACGTTACCAGTAGCACCTGTTGAAGTAATACCAGCTGCATCAGTAATACGTAAAGTAGCACCGCTATTAGCTGTGAAAGTAGCAGTACCTGTGATATTAAAACCGTTAAAGTTTATAGTACCACCATTGTTAACAACTACATAGTTGCCAACTGATGTGTTTGCACCTAAAGTAGCAGTAGCACCGTTCAATACAGTGATTGAAGTATATGAGCCAGCAGATAATGTAGCGTCTGAAGAAACAACTAGATCACCTAATACCGATACTGTACTGTTAGCAATTGAAGAAGCAGCACAAGCAGGTGTTGTAGCAGTGAATGTATATACACCAGACTTATTGTTTGCATCAATTACACGGGTATATGTAATTACACCATCAGCGTCAGGAGCAGATAAAGTAGTAATACCAGCTGGAGACTGAGGACCACCAACTACAAATGAAGTTCCTTGTGGGAATTTACCAGTTGAAGAAGTGATAGTAAAAGTTACAGTTGGAGAAGAACCTGGGTTAACTGGAGCACCTTCAGATGTGTTAGTTACAGTTAAAGAAGGTACAGAGTTACGAACCAAAGTAATGTTTGGAGAAGTTACTGGAGCACCACCGCAAGAAAGACTTGAAGTTACAGTTACAGTAAATACATCGCCATCTAAGAAGTTATCGATGGTATAAGTTTGCGAGTTAACACCTACGTTATTTCCGTTACGCTTCCACTGGAACGATGGGTTAGAACCTGCGTTTAAAGGAAGTACAGTTAAGGTTACGTTAATAGGACCGCTAGTACAAACTGCAAACATATCTGAAGAACCAACACGTGTTGCGTTAGCTACAGTATAACCGTTTGAAGAGAAAGCAGGGATTGATACTGTTTGAGCATCAGTAACTGTTACAAAATATGTAGCAGAAGTTGCAGTTGCAGGAGAAGCGCAACCTTCGCTACTAGTCATTGTTACAGCTACTTGGTACGTACCAGGAGTTGCTTGAGAGAATGCGAAATCTTTAGTAGATGCAGCAGCAGAGCTGTTTACAGTCCAAGAGAAAGATGGTGTAGTACCGCCGTTTGTTGCAATTGCAGTAAAGTCAGCAACTTGGTTAGCACAAACTATGAATGGGTTACCTGCTGTTCCTAATGTGGCAGCAGCACCAGTTGGAGCATCTTGAGATAAAATTTGTACAGTTGGAGTCTTAGCACCAGCTACGACCATTGTAATACCAGCTGAAGTAACCGAACCATTTACCAATACAGTAAATACATCGCCATTTACAAAGTTGCTTGTTGTTAAGGTAGCAGAAGTTTGGCCGCCAATGTTTACATCATTTTTCTTCCACTGATAAGAAGTAGCAGTAGCGTTTGTTACAGAAGCAGTGAAAGTAACTGAAGTTCCAGCACATACGTTGTTAGCAGAAACTGCTGTGGTAACTACTGGCGTACCAGCAGAAATTACTTTTCCAGTGAAAATTGCACCTGCAAAAGAAGCACCAGTTGTTGCAGTTGAACCAGCAGATAAAGAATAGTTAACGTTAGCGAAGTTAATTTGATCTAAATCGCCTAGTGGGTTACCTGTATAACCTGCGGTAGCAAAAGTAAATGAGTTACGAGCAACACGGACGTTATTTGAATTCAAATAAGTAGTAGGGTTGAAAGTTAAATCCGACTCTTGGTTAGTTGATGCAGTAAATACATCTGAACCCGAAGTAGTTGCATAAATACAGTTTGCAATTGAAGAAGTGCCTTCTGCATGCCAACGAGCAGTTGAGTGCGTAGAAGCAGTACCACCGTTAACAAAACGAGTTAAACCGAAATAACCAGTAATGATTGAGTTCTGAACTGAAACTTTTGAAGCTGAACGTAATTCTAAACCGTAGTTGAAACGATCTGAGTGATTAGCATTAGTTTCACCATTACGAATTGGACCTACTAGAGTTACGTTAGACGCTAATACTTCAGTAGTTGGCGTTGGTAATTGGGCACCGTTAACAGATTCACCTGTAGCAGAACCAGTAGTACCATTGAAACCTGTGTTGTTATCAATTTCAAAACCGTTAGATGAACGTGCACCGCCAGTTTCGAATACACCTGGGTTACGTACACCTAAAAGGAACTGCCAGTTACCTCTGTAACCTTGATCAGCATCAAAATCATCGTCAGTACCTGCGTAAGCAATTAAATACTTGTGATTAGAAGCACCACCAAACCACTCAAACTGATCATCAAGACCGAAAGAAGTCATGATGTTGTTGATTTGAGTTCCTTTACCAATAGCACACATGGTTAAGCTATTGATTTCTTGGTTTGGTAAGTAGTTAAACCCAGCATATTCAATACGTACATAACTCATTGAACCTGAGTTATCGTTATCGTTGTTACCACCATAATCGGCCAATGGATCTGAAGGAAGTGCTTCGTACTTAGCGTTCGGCTTGTTACACTGCGCACGACCGCAAATTAAAACACCACCCCAGTCGCCACGAACACGCTGTCCAGCATCGGCAATTGAAGTAAAAACGATAGGGTTCGTTGGAGTACCATCGGCAACAATTCTACCACCACGAGCTACAATAAGTGTAAAACGTGAAGCAAGGCTACCACGGATAACACAACCTGGCTCAATAGTAAGTGTAGCACCATCTAAAACGTGGATTGCACCAGCAGCAACAATAAGTTGGCTAGAAGTCCAAGTTACGTTTCCAGAGATATCGCCTGAAACGTTAACAACAGTACGGCCTTGTGGGCTAGATACTGAAGGGTAGTTGGTGTTCTGCGGATTCCAGTTGGTCCATGCAGCACCAGCCCAGTTCGTTGTGCCAATGGCACCACGGTAAGCTACGTTCTCGAAGAACGGCTGTGCGTTCGCTGCCAATGATAGGCATAGAACTACGATTAGAGATAAAATTTTTTGCATTGTGGATTAGGATTAAAAAACCTGATACAAAGGTGATAAATGAAAATGCCCTTGGGTGAAACTTAAGGCTAACATTACGTTAACCTTTTGTTACCCAAGGGCACTAAATATTAAGAAAAGGTTAAACCTACTTCTTAGAAATTATAATTCACAGAGAACGAGAATGTACGTCCGTATCTGAAGTTAAAGGTCTTAGCATCAGAACCTTCATCAAACTTACCATTCAAGTTTAAGTCTTCATACCAAGTAAGATCTTGTGCTAATAAATCGCCTGCAGTAAAGCGTACTTGAAGCTTCTTAAAGAAGGTTTTTGTTACTGAAAAGTCCAAAACAGTACGTGATTGCTCCCAAATAAAGTTGCGTTCAGATGTTGCCAAAATCTGGATTCTACGTCCAATTCTGTTCACACTTAATAACATATCAAATGCCTTTTCAGTATTGGTATACTGAATACCAGCGTTAATTACATATGGCGATTGACCCGAAAGTGGTCTATTACTAAACTGCCCTTTGGTTGAATCGTCATTCTTAACTGAACTGTTTATAATCGCATAATTACCAAATATGGTTAAAGGTGCTAGTTTTTCACTAAAACGAGCAAGGCTAAGGCGAGCTTCAAATTCAACCCCAAAATTATTGGCTTGGTTGGCATTTATATATCCAATACTTCTGAATGGTACAACTGCTGCCACAAACTGTTCAACTGTATTGGTAAAACGCTTGTAAAACGGGTTAATGCTAAAAGTTTCGCCATCAGATGGGTACCACTCAAACTTCGCATCAAAATTTGAAATCTTAGTGCGCACCAATGAATCGTTACCTACAACTATTGAGTTAAGGTTAATCTCATAGAACGCTAATGGAGCAAACTCTCTAAATTCCGGACGGCTTACAGTTTGGCTACCATTTACACGCAAGTTTAATTTTTCATTGATATTGAAAATTAAACTTCCGCTTGGTAAAAGATCAAACTTAGTCGTATTCACACGAACCTCTCTTCCTTCAGTTTCTGAATTCAACTTTTGATTGAATGTTTCACCACGAACACCACCAATAAAACGAGCCCAAGGTGCTAAGTAGCTATCAATCATCAAGAAACCCGCGCCTAGGCTACTGCTAGCCGTGTACTTATCTGAGTTTTGGGTAGATTCGTTTAGAATGATTGTATCTAAAGAACTTGACCTTGTAAACAATTGATTTACTGGCTGTAATAAAATACGACCAACTTCTGGAGTTTCTAATGATGCTCCTGGAACACCTCCGTATAAGAAGTTACGTCCATTAAAATCTCTATCGCGAGTATGCACCATACCACCAAGGCGTAAATCGGTTTTACCTAAAGCCTTAATAGGAATGTTTAAATTAAAATTACCACTTAGGCCATTTTCAGCCATCGCCGAAAAGAACTTACCTGAAAGGTTTGGGTTAAATGATCCACTGCCACCATCAGCAGCAACAACTAAGCGGTATGGGTTTATAGTAGTGTTAAACCTAGGATCGCCAATGTTATTAGATTCATAAATCACCCTGCTAAAGTCTAGAATATCTCTACTTAAGCTTGAAGCTGCACCAATTACTTTTAAACGGATATTACCCTTAAATACGTGCTCTAATGCTAGTTGAGAGCTAAGCATATTGCTTTGTTGGTAATAATAGAAGTAATCGTTTCTTAGGTTTCTTTCACTGAAAAAGGTACCATCTTCATTACCTAAGCTATCGTATCTGATTTCAATCGCCTTATTACTTGCACCAGTTCTGTTAGAAGCTATTTCTTCACTTGACTGGATCATTAAGTTACGGAAATTGATCTTAGTATTATCTCCTATTTTGTAACTAAGGTTAGCCAATCCGCTTAGGTAAGTGGTTATTTTGCTATTATCAAAAGATGCTTGGTCAAAAGGCTCATTGCCCTTGATCTTGTTTTCGATAGGATCAAAACTCTCGTAGTTTATGTTTGTAAAAGGAGCAAAACGGAAATTACGGCTATAGTTTACAGCACCAACAAAGCCAATATCGTTACCAAATAGCTTAGAACGCAAATTTCCTCCAATTTGGAAGCTACTATTAAGGGGAGCATTAGAGTTTGTATAAGCATAATTATGATCGAAACTTCTTGAGTTACCAATTAGAGCTTGCGTATTACTACTTGTTTTTGCGGCGTTAAAAGCATCAGTACTTAAGGCACTACCAGAGATAGCCCTTGTTTCATTATCGAAGCCTAAAACATCGGTACTGCTGCCATTACCTTGCCAAAAACTTTTGCCTGTAGTTAATGAATGTGTACCTGCACCTACTTGCACAAAGAAGCCATTACCAAAAGGAATATCTTTAGTATTAATACTTACTACACCACCTGCAAAATCGCCAGGTTGGTCAGGCGATGCAGTTTTAGAAATAACCACGCTTTCAATCATTGGCGATGGAATCAAATCCAATGAAAACGCCTTTCTATCAGATTCTGAACTTGGGAAAGGCGCACCGTTAATCATACCATAGTTATACCTATCGCCCAAACCACGTACAATTACGAACTTACCATCTTGTACAGAAGTACCAGAAACACGCTTTACTACATCAGCTGCAGTTCTATCTGGAGTACGTTTTATCAATTCAGATGAAATACCACTAGTAACAGATTCTGCATTTTTCTGCTCAATCAATAATAAATCGGCCGATCCTTTCTTAACTACAGTAGTAACAGTAACTACTTGTAATTCTGTTGTAGCTTCTTTCAAAACGAAATCAGCATTGGTAATTTCGCCTGACTTTACAACCACGTTTGGCAATTCTTGTGGTGAATAACCCACAAAGGTTACAGAAAGCTTATAAACCCCTGGCTCAACTGAAAAAACGTACTTACCATCAAGGTCAGTAACACCACCAGTACCTGTGCCCACTACTTTAATGGTTGCACCTAAAATGGTTTCACTGGTTTTAGCATCTATAACCCGACCTGCAATTTTACCTTTTTTAACAGGTGTAGGCGGGGCTTGCGCAAAGAGAGAAAGGTTAACTACGCAGAACGCAGCTAACATAAGGTAGCGTAAACTATTGATCATACATTGTGGATTAGAGTGCCAAAACTAAAACAAATATTCTTAGCACTCTAAACCCAAGGCTATCTAAACCCTTTATTAAATTGTTACCTAATTATCACGTAATGATAACATTAGGTATTTGAGTTCAATATACCTACTTACTGAACTATAAGCTTGCCCGTGCTTATCCCCTTATTGGTTTTAGCTTGCACTATATAAATACCACCAGATAAATTTGCACTTAATAGAAAGGCAATATCCTTTTCAGGATTGTTAAATTGAGCTACAACTTTACCAGTAAGATCAGTTACCATTACCCATTCCGGGTTTTCAACTGAAATTTTAAAGCTGCGGCTTTTGGTTGGGTTAGGGTAAAGAACTAGGGGAGGTAAAGTTCTTTTTTGCTTTGTAGAAAGAAAAGGGTAGTTCCAAGTTCTTGGATTTGTTGAAATTAAGGAAGGACCTGTACCAGATAATAATAAGGTTGGAAGTTGATTATTTTCATTCCTTATCCTAGACATGGCTAATCTGCCAGGTCTAGCTCCAATAGCTGTATCTGTAGGGTTAAAATATCCGATATGGACTTGGGTAAGGGTTCTACTTATATCAATACTATCTTTATCCCATATAATGGATGAGGGATTGCTAATGTTTGTAGCGAAGAAAACATTATCGGTATTGATAGCGAATAGTGAATCACCAACAATATCAAAGTCTCTGAAAGAAGTGATTAGCGTACCGTTTAACTCTGAAAGTGTATTGGAGAATGTTTCTCCTGCAAAAATTCTGCCTCGGTTATCAACTGCTCCAATAAAAGAAGGAGTACCTATTAATAACTTTGATAGTTTTAATTTAATCGGCTCCACTGGGTAGGGGAAGTTTATTATTCTCGTAAATCGAGTTCCGATGTTGTATTCAAATACTTTACCATCAGACCCTAAGAAATAAATTTCAAAAGAGTTAGGATTACTATTAGCATCTAAATCAATCAAGCTGCCTTGTGTAGCTAACGGAACAGAATCTGGAATAGCTGCTAAATTATTCTGTGATAAAGAATAAAAGTAATTGGTTCCTGGTTTAATAAAATAAACTACCCCGTTTTTAAGCAATAAATGGGTAACTGTTGGATAGGCTATTCTAGATTCACTTCTACCATTTAAAAGTTTAATTTTATTATCAAACTTACTAATTATTACAGAACCATTACTATTCTTTACCCACATTTTAGCTCCGAAATCACTTTCATTTCTACTTGGGAAAAATGCATAACCTGATCTAATTTCAGAACCTGACGAAGTAAGCATATTAATTCCTTTAACACCAGAAGCACCTACCAATACTGTATCCGAAATATAAAGCTGGCTTACATCTTCATTATCTCCATAATTATAAAAGGCAAAAGAATTAAAATATCTATCAATTTGTCTCAAACCAGAAAACATCCAACCATTTGAAACATCATAAGTAATTATATTTCCATTAACAATTACAGCCAAAACATCTGTGGAGCCACCCCAATTTGGTAAACCACCAGTCCTTGTTCTTGTAAATTTATTTATTCTTCCAACTGGGCAAGCGGGAGTGAGTCTGATGTAGGTTAGTCCTGCATTATTAGTTTGAAAAATGCTTGAATCGGTACTTACAATCCAAATACTATCGGTAATAGCTTGAGCATAATTAGGTCTACCTGGAGGCACGGCATTTAATTCAGTCCAAGACGACCCTCTATCAGATGAACTATAGAATCTAAATGAAGATGTGGCAATTGCAAAATTATCGTTAAAAAAAGAAATATTTGAAAACACCTCGTTATTATTGGCTGATAGTCTAAAAGTTACACCACCATCTGAACTGTATTGTAGGGCCCCAGAAAAGTAAGAAATGAATATATCTTCAACAGAGGTGATAGTAATGTTTCTAATCCCACCGGAAGGCACTAAACCTCTCCTTTCCCACGATTGACCTGCATTTAAAGTTCTGTAAATTCTATTGTTTTTATCTATAATTACACCTGAACCAAAGCTGATAAACGCTGCAGCTCTAATTCCTTTTAAACTATCTGGCAACAAAGACTTATATTTATAGGGTATATTACTACCATAGGTATCAGCGCTATCAGTTAATAAAAATATATCGCCATCCGTTTGAACCAATAATTCATTTAACCTACCACCAAATTGTTGTTGGTGTAAAATCTTTCTAAAGTTTAAGGGATTTATAAAAGCAGCTATTGAATCTGTTGGATATATACGAAAAGAAGATAAATTAAAATTAAAACCGCTACTAGGGAAATCATAAATAAGACCTCCCGCTCCTACCGCAAAATTCCCAGCAATATCTAGTACCTTACTGCCATTTCCATTTGGATATAACCACCAAAGATTTCCTTTTTCAGTTGCAATTTTTTGAGGTGCAAATATTGGTGGTAGGATAGCACTATTTACTGAATTTACCTGCTGACCAAAAACCTGTTGCCCAAGCATTAATGCTAAAATAAGGCATATTTTAAAGGTACCTGAAATCTTCCCTACCATCTCGAAACTTGTTTAAGTTTACTAACATACACCAAACCAGCTTCTAAAACTGTAATGGTTACTAAAATTAACAATTTAGTAACAAAAAAATCTGTCTTTGGAGGACAGATTTTCAAATTATAAACCAGTATTTATTTTATTTGGCTAGCTAATATCCCGATGCCTTCTTCAAAGCTATGGGGTTCGTAGCCTAAATCGGTTCGCGCTTTATCAATAATAAAACCTGTTCTTGGTGGTCGTTTGGCAGGTTGGGTAAACTGACTACCATCTACTTCTGTAATGAAAGAGGTATCTAATTTAAAGTAGTTAGCTGTTGCCATCGCCATCTGGTGAGGGGTAAGCAAATCTTTACCTGATATATTATAAATGCCGTGAGCATTATGCTCTAATATCAACGCACAGCCCAAAGCTAAGTCCTCGGCTAGGGTTGGGGTGCGCCATTGGTCGTTCACTACGTTAATAGCTTTACCTTGTTCTAGGCTACCTTTTACCCAAAGAATAATATTACTTCTGCTTAGTCCTGGTGCAATGCCATAAACCAAAACTGTTCTTGCTATTGCCCAATGAATATCTGAATGGAAAAGTAATTGCTCGGCATCGGCCTTGCTTTC
>JAIYDB010000046.1 GCA_027487695.1 Cytophagaceae bacterium
GAGTATTGGGCAACTATTACTGGTATTGGAAGTAAGCTAGTAGACTATTATGTTGAAGCTATTGATAGTGCCAATAATACGTATAACAGCCCTATTTCTCACGTTTGGGTAGGTGCTGCAAATTCAATAGTTCACACTTGGAGAGATTGCGGCAACCCTAATGGTGGTGGCGTAAATCCAGTAAACCCAATACCTCCAGGCGTAAGTTGGGTACCGCAAAACCCTGGTTTATCAGATACGATTACTGTAAGAATTGGTAATGCTGGCAGAGGAGCTCGTTTGCATTGGGGTGTAAATGGTTGGCAATTAAGTAATCCTTTGTACCGACCAGCTGGCACTCAATTGTTTCAAACTGGTCCTGCTGTGCAATCGCCATTTGGGGCATTAGATAGTCTAGGAAACCTAAAAATTAAGATTGGTCCATTTAACCGACCAGAACAAGTTGTAAACCAACTAAACTTCGTAATTAATTATGAAGATAATACTTGGGATAATAATGGCGGTCAGGATTATAGAATAAACATAAGTCAGGTAAACAGCACTGAAAAACTACATTGGAATGGCATAGGGCTATATCCAAATCCTTTTCAGGCAGGTTACAACTTAAGAGCAACCCAAGCTTTAGAAGGTGTAGAGGTGAACTTTTACGATATGCTAGGCAGAAATTTAGGAACTAGCAAAGTACATGACGGAACCCTTTCTACAACTTGTTTAGCATCAGGTTACAAGACAGCCACTATAGTGAAAAGTTTGCGCTATGGCAATACATTAAGGGTTGTAATAAGGTAACTACACCTATATAGTAACTACACCTATATAATGTAAAAGGGACTTGAACTGCAAATCGGTTCAAGTCCCTTTTTTATGGAGGAATAGGAAGGTTTTAATTACCCTTTCATTAATCCTTCAATAATGCTTTCTACTTTTTTGATTTCCTCTTGCTTTATGAGTTGGGTGGCAGGAGCAACACGGTCGGTACAATCGGAAAGGGAACAACGTTCGCAGGTGATATTTACCAACTTAGTTGGAACTGCAGGATCGGCCCAGAATTTTACACGCTTTTTAAACTCCGCATTGAGCAAAAAGCCAATGTTTACACTTAGCGCGTAGTTAGGTTTTCTGCCGCTCCAACGTGCCATCGCTATGATAAAGTACTCGTTTTTAGAATCTAAATACTTACTGCGTTGTACTCCTACTACAGGCTTGTTTTCGCCATTTTCTTTAGCTAATCGTAACTTCTGAAACATAGAAAGCGATAGCCACCTTCTGCAATAATGTTCAGAAATACTATTGCCGTGAGGATTATGCAATTGCCCCAAATGGAACTCTTTTGCCATTTGGTAATCGGAATTGCCAGCGGTATCGTTTACCCTCAAAAAGAATAAGTTCGAAAGTCCTAAATACTTTGCACTTAGGTTTAGTATACGTATTTGCAGCATTTCAACGCTACAATCATACTGTTCTAAAAGATTCAAAAGTATTTGAGGCTGACAAGTATCCTGACCAATAAAATCTTTTAAAGCTGTTACAATAGGCTGCCGAGGTAAAAGCAAAGCACCAGCAAAATAGCTGCTCTTCATCTTGTTCATTACCTGTTCAAAACTATGGATACTTGGCGATGGGGTAGTGAATGCCCTATCAGTTAGTTTCAAATGTTGGTAGGCAATTTCTTTGGCATACAAAAAGCTTTTCTGGCTTTCCGAAAGCTTACTATTAAGCAATAAAGTCTTGCTTTGCTTTTGGTATATCGCCCTTAAATCAATGAGTTCAGGGTATTGAGCAATGGTAGTTTCATCTATCCTATAACCAAACTTAGTGGTTAAGTAATCTGATAGTTGCGCTTGTGTTGGTACTTCGTCAATTCCTAAGCCCAATTGCTTTTTAAATAAATCTACCTCGTTTTCAATATCATCGAAATAACATTCATTTAATTCTTGATAACTGCGCATTAAGGAATGATAAAACCTTTCCTCATTCAAATCATAATTTCTAGCCAGCTCAATCAGTGAACTGATAAATGCATTTGCCTTTAAGGGGGCATTAGAAATAACCTCTAACATCTTTCCCTTTTCTATTCCGAAAAGTTCCAGCGGGAGGTCTTTCATAAAGTTCGAATTAAGCAATTGCTGTATGGGTACCAGGTTTTTGTTCACCTTCAGCGATACCATACGGTCGTAATCTACCCCAAGCGATTGTGCCAAAACCGCAATTTTATCGGCCTTAGGATACTTTTTGCCCTTTTCTATTTCATTCAGATAAGAAACCGATACTTCCGAACGGGCTGCCAAATCGGTTAACGATAGACCACGTTCTTGCCTAAGTTGCTTTAACTTAAGCCCAAAAATGATGCGGATATTTTCTTGATCTAAACTCATTGCAGGCAAGTTAATACTAGTTTTTCTATTTCAGATAAACTTGCCTATGCTGAATTAAAGAAGTGCCACCATTGTGCTTAAAACGCAGTTTTTGAATGAAAGTTGGGTAGCGAAATTCCGCTTAATGGTTGATTTACTAGAAGATAGTAAAGCTAATTGGGTTTTAAAAGACCTGGAGGCGAACGGTGATTTTGAAGCAGTTCAACGCCCCCTTCGTCATTTCGCTATACTAATGCCTTGGTAAGTCGTTGAACCAAAGCGGCAAGGGAGAAACTAGAAACTTTTAAAGATTTCTATTTACAAAATATCATGTATGTAGTTTACGGTAAATTTTCCATTTATTCTTTTATAGAACCATATTTCATTACTATAAGAAGCTTTACTTAAACTATCATCGATACCTATCTTGTTTTTTTCTATCGAAAACATTATATACAAATCTAATTCATTTATTATTCCATCCCTATTTTTATAGTATATCAAAGCTGAACCTTTTCCATTTGGTTTTATCCTAATTATCTTTCCATTTATTTGATCTTCTTTTAATTTCAATAGATATAAATCATATTTTACTTTGTTTCTATACAATAAAATACCCATCCAAACTATAATAATTCCTACAATAATGTAAAGAGCTATTATAAATTTATTGTTAGGATTTATTATTATTTTCATAATTATTAAAATGTAACCAATGGAATTGCTGGAGTACCATAACCAGCACCTACCCCTCTAGTTCCACGTCTTAGGAAATGAAAACGTAGCCGCACATTTCCAAGTCGTGGAGCTGCTAAAACTGTTAACCCCCCACTTGCAAATAGTCTTGTGCAACTGCCGTTAATTACCATAGCCAAATATATTAAAAGTTGTGGTTGTTCCACGTCTCGGAAAAAAATACGCTTTGCTTATTTTATTCCTAAGACATGGAACCATAGTTATTTGCAAATTAGGTTTTTGAAGACTTGGAGGCAA